>DMYK01000045.1:4075-7431 GCA_003483675.1 Microcoleaceae cyanobacterium UBA11344 | reverse complement strand
CCATCTCGCGAGACTCCCTGGGCCTGTTCATTTTGCGATCGCTGACCCCGGAACAATTGCAACAGTTGCTCGGACACGGCAGTGCCGATGTCCCTACACTCCACCGCCCAGAAGCCCCGCCTCTCCACCCCCCAACCCCTGAACCTCTGCCAGTTCCGGCAACTCGCTAAGCTGTAGCTCTTCTCTCTTGAGTGTGGGAAATTGAGTGTGTGCGATCGGTCAAATCGTCCCAATTCCGCTTCAAAATTCAGGGTCCAAAAAAGTTCTGTGGAAATTCGCTAAGTTAGAAGTGCAACGTCCTAATTACCCAGGGTACAACAATGCCAGCAGCAGTCCCTTCTCAACCAATCTCGAAACCAACCCCAACCCCCACCAGTTCCAGCGGTACAAGCCCCAGCAGTACAAGCCCCAGCACGTCAGCTAACGGCACTCGCGGCACTACCGGCCCCGACTCCCTCACCGGTACTGGCGGTGCTGACTTAATCTTTGGTTTGGGAGGACCTGACACAATTTTTGGCTTAGGCGGAGACGATACAATTTACGGAGACGCTGGCGACGACTCAATCCGTGGCGACGCTGGTAATGACTGTCTGTTCGGCGGTAGCGGCAGGGACACTGCCTTGGGTAGCGAAGGCGACGACACTATTTATGGTGGCAAAGGTGCTGATTCCCAAAGTGGCGACAACGGCAATGATTTGCTGTTTGGCAACCAAGATAGTGATACTTTGTTGGGTGGTGCGGGTAATGATACTCTATTTGGGGGGGCCGGCGATGACTCGCTGTTTGGCGGAATCGGTGATGACTGCCTTTCGGGCGATCGGGGCCGAGATACTTTAACTGGTGGTACCGGGAATGACACGTTTGCGATCGGTCGTTTGACAGATGGGGACGTGATTACAGACTTTACTGATGGTGGCGATCGCATTCGCTTGAGTGCCGGTCTTACCTTTGCTGAACTCACGATTTCCGCAGGCACTGCCGGAACTTCACCTAGTACAATTATTCAGCTTACAAGCACTAAGGAAACTCTGGCTACTCTCTTCGGAATTGCCCGCATTTCTATCAGTCAGGCTGACTTCATTCTTTAATTGGGAATTGTTGACGGTTGGCTGTTGACTGTTGACTGAAAGCAGCCTGGGTAAAAGCCCTGGATTTATTCCTTCGAGGACTCAGGATGGAGTTGCTCTCTTCAATTTTTCAATTCTTCAATTCTTTAATCTAAAATCCAACATCCATTTTCCAATATCGATCAACTAATGACTTTTGAAGGTTTTCTCAATCTCAATAAACCTGCGGGCATGACTTCCCACGACTGTGTGGGGCTTGTGCGCCGCTTGTTGAAACTCAAGCGAGTCGGACATGGGGGAACCCTCGATCCTGTTGTTACTGGTGTTTTGCCGATCGCCCTGGGGAAAGCAACTAGGCTATTGCAATTTCTCCAACAGGGTAAAGCTTACCGAGGCACGATTCGGTTTGGCTTAACTACTACTACGGACGATTTAGAAGGGGAAATTATCAATGCTCAACCGGTGCCGGATTTGAGTTGGGAAAAAGTGCAAGCTGCACTGCCGAATTTCCTGGGAAAAATTGAGCAATTTCCGCCTAATTATAGTGCTGTTCAAGTCGGGGGAAAACGCCTTTACGATTTGGCGAGAAGGGGCGAAACTGTCGATGTTGCTGCTAGGAATGTAGAGGTTTTTCGGCTGGAAGTTCTGGATTGGCGATCGGGGGATTTTCCTGAGTTGGATTTGGCGATCGCCTGCGGGGCCGGTACTTACATTCGGGCGATCGCCCGCGATTTAGGCGCTATGTTGAATGTAGGTGGCACTTTGGCTACTTTGACTCGTACCGAAAGTAGCGGTTTTTCGATCGAGGAAAGTCTCTGTTTTGAAGAATTAGAAAGGCAATTGCAGGAGAATAAATTTTCCCCAACTTTGCCAGCGCAGGTTTTGGGACATTTAGGTGCGATCGTCCTTTCTCCCGAATATGCCAAACGCTGGTTTCAAGGTCAGCGCCTCCCGATTGCAGAAATTATGGAAAATAGGAAAGTAGAAAAAAATACCTCCATTCCCTTATCTTCTCCCTTGCAGGTTTATAATGAAGATGGTCAATTTTTAGGTATCGGTCAAGTAGTTAATTCAGATACAAGTAGCATCTTGGCTCCTCAAATTGTGTTTTAGTTATGGTCATCGCTGTGAAAACATTGTTAATTGGGCTAATACGAGGCTACAAAGTTGTTATTTCTCCTTACTTACCTAACGCCTGTAGATTTCACCCAACTTGTTCCCAATATGCTGTCGAAGCAATAGAAAGATTTGGAGTGGCGCGCGGTGGGGCACTGGCAATTAAGCGGATTTTGCGCTGTCAACCTTTGCATCCAGGGGGTTATGATCCCGTCCCTCCCAAAGATAGCAATAGGAATTAGTTATTAGTCACCAGCAAGGTTTTAGTTATTAGTTAATAGTTCAGATAGGTCTTGTATCCTGAAGTACAAAACCCCGGAGGGGAACCACTACCTGATGGGTTAAACTCCCAGGATTGATTATTTTTAATTGGTAAAATTCAGTAATATTACTGTTTGCCCCGACAACTCGGCAGGTGTAAAATGTTATAAACAGAGTACAGGAGATGCGAGTGAATATGTCTGCTACCGCAATCGGGTACAAAATGTTGTCCCATACTTTGGGACTTTTGAGAAAAAAAAAAGCAACGGGAAAATTGCTGTTAGAGCAAGGGGAGCAACAGTGGCAACTTTACTTTTATCGGGGTGATCTGGTGTATGCTACGGGAGGATGGCACAGATCGAAACGCTGGTACAGAGCGATCGGGCAACACTGTCGGAACTTTCAAGTAGATCTCAGAGATTTTGAGGCTGGGGAACTCTGGGAGTATCAACTGCTTCAGAAAGGGATCGCTGACAGCGAAATGAGCCTGCAACAAGCTAAGGCGATCATCCACACCAGCGTTTGCGAAGTGTTCTTTTCCCTGATCGGTCAATCAGGTTTGCATCGGGAGTGGCGTTCTTCAAAAAAATATGTTTCTAAGATTATCCCTTCTTTGTTGCTATCGTCAACAGAAGTAGAGAAAATTCTGTATTCTACAGAACAAATGTGGCAGAAGTGGACAGCAATGGGTTTGTGGATGGTAGAGCCTGAACAAGCACCACTGTTAAATTTATCGCCAGAGTTGGCGCAAAATCGATTTAGTTCTGATTCTTGGCTGACTCTGGCTAGGGTGTTCAACGGTGAGAATACTCTTTGGGATATTGCATTTCAGAAAAAGCAGTGTGTGACGGTGACAACGCGCGCTTTGCAGAACTACATCCAGCAGGGTTTAGTCAATTTCCGAACAGTACC
>DMYK01000045.1:2756-3980 GCA_003483675.1 Microcoleaceae cyanobacterium UBA11344 | reverse complement strand
TATCGGGTGGGTATCGAGTTCTGAAAATTCAAGATCCGATGCAGGGAGTGGGCCTCCTCGCCAAACACAACCCTGCTTTGATTATTATGGACTTGCTGATGCCTAAAATAAGTGGCTTTGATTTGTGCAGTTTTTTGCGGAAAACATCGGCTTTTCGGGAAACTCCGATCGTGTTTTTGAGCGATCAAGACAGTATACTCGATCGCACGCGAGCGAAATTTACAGGTGCTTCTGATTTTTTGAGCAAGTCCTCCAAGCCTGAACAAGTTTTGCAAGTAGTTGACAAGTATTTGAAGCCAAAAGGCGATCGCCACCCTTTAGCAATACGCCATGATAATTTACTGAATTCGCACCGACTTAGTTTGGCAAATTCTTGAACCAAAATTAATGAACAAAATAACCCCGATTCGGGTGCGGCATGGACTGACGCACCCGAAAACTATTGTACAATAAAGACGCAATCGGATTTAAGATAATTAATTATGAGTAATGTTATGAACGATCGCATCCCGCAGGTGAGCGTAGTAATTCCGGCTTACAATTGCGCTGCTTACATCGGTCAAGCAATAGATAGCGTTTTCAATCAAACAAGCGCTAACTGGGAAATTATTGTAGTAGACGACGGTTCCCAAGATGACACTAGATTAGTTTTAGAGAATTATGGCGATCAAATTCGCTACATTTACCAACAAAATCAAGGCGTTTCTCTGGCCAGAAATCGCGGCATCGAGTTAGCGCGAGGAGAATTCATCGCCTTTCTCGATGCAGATGACTTCTTTTTCCCTGACAAATTAGCAGCACAAATTGCTGTATTTGCAGCGCAACCAAATTTAGGAATTGTCCACAGCGGCTGGCGTCTAGTTAACAGTAAAGGCGAAGCGCTTCGAGAAGTCAAACTCTGGCAAAATGTGCCTAAATTAGACTTAGAAATGTGGCTCAGGTGGAAACCAGTCTTACCAAGCGCGATGATGTTTCGCCGCCATTGGTTAGAGCGCGCCGACGGTTTCGATCCTCGATTTCCACCAGCGGAAGATACAGATTTAGTGCTGCGTTTGGCATTAATGGGATGCGAAACAGATTGGCTGCGCCAAGTAACAGTTTGCTACCGCCAGCACGAACAAAGTGCGATGTATAAAGGTTTGCCGCAGGCTAAATCCTTGGCGGCGGTAATGGACAATTTTTTTGCCCGCCCCGAATTGCCGGATAAAATACGTTTGTTGGAAA
>DMYK01000045.1:0-2711 GCA_003483675.1 Microcoleaceae cyanobacterium UBA11344 | reverse complement strand
ATGGTACAATTTTTGCAGCGTTCTTGGAATTATACGCCTTATTTGCCTGTGGAAACAGTCATTAATTGGGCCGACTGTTTTGCTGAATTTTGGCATGATGCGGGCCATGAATTGGATGCGGATTTATTAGCTAAGTCTCCTGAGTGGCAGGAGTTAATGCAGTGGGTAATTCTGAGTACGCCAGCTTGATTGAAAGCTTTTCGATTGCACTCTTATCGTTTACGGTTGCATAGGAATGATTTAACCGCAGAGAGCGCAGAGGGCGCAGAGGAAGAGCTCAGAGAGATTCATCATTCTGATACTAACGGATTTGATCGGTAAATCCTATCGTTTACGGTTGCATAGGAATGATTTAACCGCAGAGGGCGCAGAGGGCACAGAGGAAGAGAAGAGAGAGATGAATCATTCCGATACTAACGGATTTGAGATCAATTGCAAATAGGTGGCACCGCCCCTGGGCTGTAAGGCACAACTACTGGCGCATTCACAACCAATTCTACCTCACCTTTAGTATTAATTATCCAGCCTTGAGCCTCTACAAGAGGCTCAGCCGCCACATCATCATTCTCACTACCCCGACTGACTCTTTCCCTGGGAGTCGGCGGCAAACCGCCGCGCCCGGTAATTACAAACCGACTTGCTCTTCGCCCGCTATTTTGACATTCTTGTGTTGGCTGTGGCGGCACTCCGGGGGTTACTGGCAGATTTAATCCTTGTACGGGGTTAATATCGGGGGTTCTGAGTTCGACATTGCCGTCAATTCCTAATTCTGAACTAGCATCGATATCGCTGTCAAAAGAGCGAAAAATACCTTGGGCATTAATTACAATATTTCCGCCCTGGCCTCGGATCGCATTGGCGCGGATGTCGCTATTTTCTAAAGCAGCTACAGCCCCAGCTTCGATATTAATATTGCCGCCTGTCGCAGTCCCAGACGCATTTGTAGTAATTTGACTGTTGTGGCGCATTTGCAAATTTCCTGTTTTCAAAGTGATATTGCCGAAATTTCCGGCTTGAGTTGTGGCTGTGATTGTGCCATTATTTAAACGAATTGAATCAGCCGCAATTCTCAAATTTCCTGCCGCTCCTTGGCCGTCCGCACTGACAGTAACTTTGGCTCCATCTCGGACAATTAACTGTCCGGTTTTAACATTCAAATTGCCACCGCCACCTGTGGAATCTTTCCCCGTACTGGCAAATAGTCCGCTAGCGGCACCTTCATTGTTACCGACGATGTTTGTATTGAATAGTGAGGCTCGATCGCTGAAATTGCGATCGCTGCCATAGATCACAATTTTGTCAGCAGCATTGACTGTCAAATTACCAGCTTGACCGCTGCTGCGAGTTGTGGCGATCGCCTGTCCGCCTCCGGTAGCTTCAAAGATATTAGCATTAATGGTGATGTTTCCTCCATCATATTCGTTCAGGGTTTGAGAGTTAACAACCGCTCCATTGGCAACTCGAAAAATATTAGTATTAACTGTAATATCCCCACCTCGACCACCCGCCCCTGGTTGTGTTGGAGCTAGCAAAGCGCTAGATGAATTATCGGAACCTACCCCATCAACTGTCACGAAATCAGCAGCATTCACTGTGATATTTCCAGCTCGCCCCAACCCTTCTGTTCTGGTAACAATAACAGCACCATTTGCAATTGATAGCGATCGAGTTGTGACGCGAATATTTCCGCCTTCACCGACTCCTGTTCTTTTGACGCTGCTGAACAGCCCGGAGGATTGTTGGAATTGAAGCGGACCAGATGGTAAAGTAATTTCCTGTAATGGCCCCAATCCATCCAAAACAGTATCGTTGCGGACGTAAATCTCGACATTTCCTCCATTGCCACGTCCTTGAGTGCTAGCTGTAATCACAGCACCGTTTGTGACTGAAAGGGAACCAGTAGCGATGTTAATATTTCCTCCATTACCAACTGCTTCGTTAGCTTCTGCTCTGCTGTAAACGCCGCTGGGAGTGCCACTGCTACCCGCACCATCAAAGGAGCTGGCATTGCGAATGCGAATGTTAACATTACCGGCATTTCCCTGTCCTAACGTACTGGCTTTTACTTGAGCTCCATTAGTAAAAGAAAGCGCTTCGCCTGTGATATTAATATTACCCCCTTCACCAATAGTTTCGGGTTGCACCAGATTGTACGCACCGCTGAATACATCTTCGTCACCGACTCCATCAAAAGCGATCGCCCCCGTCGCATTAACATCAATATTCCCCGCCAAAGCGTCAGTCGCACCCGATTTTTCCGCTATCCCCGCCCGCAGCGTACTTCCTTCTGACATATTCAAGTTGTGAGCGCTGACAACAATATTTCCGCCACCTCCCGCGCGTACATTCACGTCAGCGCTGTTTGTGAGAGATACATCGGCTCTGGCTATCTGCGCCGGAACATTTAAACTCACATTGTTACCGAAGGCGTTCAGCCCGACAGTTTCCCCGCCAGCAACGGCTGCGAGCTCTACTCTGCCGCCCGGTGCGAGTATTTTTCCGCCCTCCAATCTCACATCGCCGCCCGCAAGTATCAAACTGTTACCCGATCGCACCTGCAATCCAGCGGTCGATCGATTTACTATACTTCCAGGCGATCGTCCGTATTGCAATCCCAGAGGAACACTAACTATTAGCAAAGGCGTATTTTGTCCCGAAACATTCGCCGAGAAATCCCTGCCATTTCCAAACTGTACAGCACTCGCGGTAGT
>DMYK01000467.1:757-6027 GCA_003483675.1 Microcoleaceae cyanobacterium UBA11344 | reverse complement strand
AGTTTCTGAAACTTCTACTGCGAATGCTGTTTCTGCTTGCGGAATGGGGGTTTCTGCTGTCTCGGAAACTTCTGCTTCCTGTTTTTGCGGAATGGGGGTTTCTGCTGTCTCGGAAACTTCGGCTTCGGGTTTTTGCGGAATGGGGGTTTCTGCTGTCTCGGAAACTTCGGCTTCGGGTTTTTGCGTAACGGGGGTTTCTGCTGTCTGGGAAACTTCGGCTTCCTGTTTTTGCTGTTTTTGAATATTTTTGTAAGCAGCTTTAGCCCAATTGAGATAATCTTCGGCTACGGCGGGAGAGTTTGGCTCTGCTGCGGTTGGTGTGGCTGTATCTGTTGGAGGCTCAACCGCAGGGGATTTGGCCGGCGAATCTTGGGGTTGTTCGGGTGCTGTCTCTTTTTCTGAAGATCCGCTTTCACTGTATTGACGGCGAAACCAATTAAAAACCATAGCAGGAAATGGGGAATAGGGAATAGTTATTAGTCTGTAGTCTTTAGTTTAGAGCCGATTGCTCATGACCAATAGCCAATAAACTACAGGAATTACGCAAAAACTGCTTCACAACACTATTGGTAGAGGAAAGGTGCGCAGTGCGCACCCTACAGGTAGAGTTTATGCGTCCAGGACTACAAGCAGTCAGTTGTCAGTTGTCAGTTGTCAGTTGCTACCAATAACCAATTCCTAATTCCCAATTCCCAACAACCAATGACTATTGACGAATGGCTTCTGCATTAATTTTATCGACTACTCGGCGGAGGACTCCGTTGATGAACCGATGTCCTTCGTCGCCGCTGTAGCGTTTGGCCAGTTGGACGGCTTCGTTGACGCCGACTTTTTCGGGTAAGCCGAGAAATAGGATTTCGGCGATCGCGATTCTCATGATATCTCGATCGATCCTAGGCAACCGTTCTATTTGCCAGTCTACGAGGGATTCTTTGAGCAATTCGTCAATTTGAGGGCGATTGCTGCTAACTTTCGTGAGGATTTGCAAAGCATAGGTGCGAACATCTTGCTGGTTAGCTAGCTGGATGATTTCGGGAAACTCCATCGCTGCGGCGAGACGGTTGATCGCGGTTTCGGTGAGTTCGACGGCTTCGCGCACCATTACTCTAGCGCTTTGGACGTCAGGGGCGCGGATTTCGCTAGCGAGGAGTTTGTCACTTCCGCGCTGCACTTCGGCGGCGGCGGTTGAGAGGGCTTCTTGAACTTCAGCAGTCAGGGTGCGGATGGCGGCGAGGACGACATCTTGCAGTTTCTTGGCTTCTAATAGTTCTGGATTGGCTGGAAGTTGGCTGATGCCGAGGAGTGCGAGTTCGCGTGCGATTTCGCGGGCTTTTTTCATAGTTTTTAGATAGGAATTGGGGATTTAGGAATTTTAGGAATTACGCAGTCTCGACGCTTTTCGTAGGGCTTGAGATTCTTCGCGACCCTCAGAATAACAGAATTATATCAATTCCGGTTGCACCGGAATGATATAGAGGAGACGGCAGTGCCGTTTCCCTACGCCAGATTAATTGTAGGGAGACGGCAGTGCCGTCTCCTAATTTCTTAAGTCTCTTCTTCTACTGCTACGGGCTGGTATCTTGATTCAGATACTAAGGGTTCGAGTATCTTACCCGTGGTGTTGTCGGTAGTTACTGGTATTGAGTTGTTGGGGTTGACGATACCACCGGAGATGATGACTTTAAAGGCATCTTCGATCGACATCGAAAGATTCACCACATCGGCTTCTGGAACAATAGCGTACCATCCGGTGGTGGGGTTCGGTGTGGTGGGGATGAAAATGCCGATCGGAGTTTCGCCGGTCAGGTGAGATGACAGATCATTACTCTCGATCGTACCGGTCACAAACGCCAAAGTCCAGATTCCCCGGCGGGGATACTCCACTAAAACCACCCGACGAAATTTGTCGTTTGATTTGAGAATGGTTGCTAGCAGTTGTTTTAGGGTTTTATAAACCGATCCCGCTAGGGGAATTGCCTGCAACAGCCGTTCACCAAAGTCTAGCAGCCACTTCCCGAAGATGTTGCGGGCCATTAAACCTATGACTAAAATGCTCAGCAGGGGTACAGCCAGCCCTACTAAGAAATTCAGCAGATTCACCAAAATCGGATGGAGTCCGTCAAAGGGGTTGATCTGCTTGGGAATTTTCGTGAGAAAATTGATCACCCAACTGGCGATCGTAATTGTCAGCCAGATGGTGGTAGCTAAGGGGATCACTACCAGCAAACCTGCGATCAGGTCGTTTTTTAAGTCTTGTTTGATGCGTTGGAGCACGGGTGGTCAACTCTGCTATACAAAACTTGGCTAAACTGATCTCAGCTTCACCATTCAACTAGAAGTAATTTCGCTTAGGGTCTGCTTCCTGCTTCCATCAAGGGAGTCGGCTCGCAACTTGTCCACAGGCGTAAATTTGGGCGGAGCATCGCCCTATTTTTCACGCGGTAATAACTATTGTTTTTGAAGCTTTTAGCCATTGTTCAACCATTATTTTCAACCTATTTAACGAATCGTGGTATCCCGTTCGACCTTTTTATAGGCTGGTCAGTTTTGAATCGACCGTGGTTTGCTTTCTCAGGGAATGTCTAGCCTTGGTTTTGGGCATTACGATCAACCTAGCAGAAAATTACAACTCTGTCAACACGATCGCGCCTGAGATGCCCGCAGCACTTTAAGCAGTCGGGGAGCTAACGCGCGATCGCATTTTACGTTTACAGGGCTCAGCCAACTTGCAGATGCCTAGGGTGCGTCATACCAAATCCGGGTTTCCCACCCCCTTTCTGATTCGGCGGTTTCAACCGCTTCTTGTCAAACGAAGCCTGCGGGAGCAGACTAAGAGATCAAGGGGGTATTTAAGCCGGATTTGATATCACATCATCCAAACTTGAAATTGAATTAGAGCGACCTACTTATAGTACGATTAATTTGTGGTTGTGAAAGTGTCATAAAATTAACTTATGTTGAGTACAGAAAGACTGTCAGAATAAGGTGTTTTTCCAGGAACGGTTGCGGGGCTTTCGGCGGGAATTCCTGACCTCTTGGTCAGCAAGGAAGATCTGTTAAATCAGATGGCTGGAATCAAAGTCGGCACCACAAGCGCTGCGATAGATGCCAGGGATGATTTGACTCAAAAATCAGATTTTGGGGCTGCTGCGACGGTTAGTTCGATCGCCCTTTCTGACAGTTTCTCCGATTTCAGCTTGCAGGTTCTAGGCGGCGACTCTCCTCAATTTGAAAATAGTCTCAAATCCCAGCCAGATATCTCCGGGAAAGTTCAACGATACGAACTTACAGGGATGGATTTTGCGGTGGGCGATGGGGTTGGTGAACAATTGCGATCGGCATCCCGAACTGCTTCGCTAATCCCTTCATAAAAAAAATCTTTTGATTTTAAAGATTATACCATCGATCACCAAGGTTTAAACACGCTCAACATCAAAGTTAATTACGAATTAAAACCGGGAATCGCCCCAGCAGAATATCCTGATACTTGCTGCTATTTTATCAAATTATAGACAATTTCCTAGTTAACTACCCGAACGAAACAGATTTCTGGGAAATTCTTAACAAAAATCTGACTCAAAAGGTGCTAGATGAAAATCCAGCACTGACAGATGTTGGCATTCAACTTGAAGTTTTGCCGACGAATCGATTACCTTACGATCGCACGAGCACAGTTTTCCGCAGCCGAGGGGGTAAATTACAGGAAGATTGGAATTTCTCCTTGAACGACTACATCATAAATCACCAAGGATTGAACCAGCTCAATCTCGATGTCAATTACCAGTACAAGCCGGGAATCACCACAGAAGAATATCCCGATACTTGCTGCTATTTTACAAGAGCATTGATCACTTTTTAACCAAATATCCGAAGGAAACAGATTCCTGGGAAATTGTCAATAAAAAATTGACCAAAAATATCCTAGATGAAAATCCAGCCTTGGCGGCGATCGACATTAATTTAAGCGTTTTGCCAACCCCAGGATTGCCCTACAACCGCACCAGTAAAGTTAGCCGCACTCAAGCCAGCAACCCTCAAGGAACTTTTCTAGTCGGAAACAGCAGGGGAAATAATGTACTGCGATTTGACGGCAAAACTGGCAACTTTTTAGGGGAATTTATAACAGCGGGAAGTGGCGGTTTGTCAAATCCCGATACGATAATTTTCGGCCCAGACGGTAACGGTGACGGCAAATCCGACATTTACATTGCTAGCGGTGACAAAGCGGGAAATTCCGGCGAAGCAGCAGCATCTGCTGTGTTGCGGTACGATGGCATTACAGGGGCATTTATTGACAAGTTTGTCGGCGACAATCCGAATACGACGAGCGATGAAACAGGCGGATTGTTTCGTCCTTACGGTTTAGCTTTTAGCCCGGATGGGAATTTGTATGTCAGCAGTTTTTTGACTGACAAAATTCTCCGCTACAATGGCAAAACCGGGCAGTTTATTGATGTATTTGCTTCGGGAAATCAGCAAGGGGGAGGATTGAATGGGCCGAATGGTTTGTTGTTGGCTCCTGATGGCAATTTGTACGTGACAACGGAGGGGAGTATTGCTCGCGAGGGCAAAGCTGATTTCAGCGCAAATTTACCCAGTCAGGTGCTACGTTACAACCCGGAAACCAGGCAGTCAAGTATTTTTGCTTCCCCCGATCCTTCGCCTCGGAGTCAGGGTTTTGCGAGTCTTTTGGGAATGGCGATCGGACCTGTTGATGGCGACATTTATGTGAGCGATTTTGCTAACGATATCAGGCGCTATAATCTGAAATCTGGGGAATTAGTAGAGGTTTTATCTACTAATTATACTGAGACTTTACCCAGCAGCAATTATCTGGGCGGTTTGGCTTTTTCGCCGATCGGCAATTTGTTTGCAGTTGGCTTCGACAACCGCGCCAATGCTAACGGTGCCGGTGCAGTTTTGCGCTACAATGGCAAGACGGGCGACCCGCTGCCATTAGTTGCGAATCCTGGAACATTTCCCAGTCCTATTTTTGTCTCTCCCGACAGCAAGTTACAGCGTCCGATCGCGATTTCGTTCTTTCCGTCCGATGCTACATTGACCGAAAAGTGGAATTTTCCGATCGCCAATTACCCAATTAATCATCAAGGGTTAAACAACCTGAATCTAGATGTAAATTACAAGTATCAAGATGGGATTCTCAATTTCCAGTATCCAGATTTTGTGCCAATTTACAAAATTCTTGACAATCTGTTAGTTAATTACCCGAATGAAACTGATGTTTGGGAAATAGTTAATAAAAACTTGAC
>DMYK01000467.1:0-654 GCA_003483675.1 Microcoleaceae cyanobacterium UBA11344 | reverse complement strand
CCTGGGATTTCAAGTTGGCTAATTACTCGATCGATCATCAGGGTTTGAACAACCTAAATATTGATGTCAAGTATCAGTACAAACCAGGAATTACCCAGGATGAATATCCCGACACTTGACTCTGTTTTACAAAAGCATCGACAATTTCTTGGCTAATTACCCGAATGAAACGGATGTCTGGGAGATAGTGAATCAGAAGTTGACCCAAAAGGTGCTAGCTGAAAATCCGGCTTTGGATTCGCTGCAAATTGACCTTGATCTGTTGCCGACTAATAAATTACCTTACGAGAGGGCAAGTATTGTGTCGATCGCTTAGCAACGGATCGGGTGCTACAATGTCAAACAGGACAACAGCCCAATATTTGTTGGGCCTGTTTTTTGGGGTGGTTGTGGGTGGTCACGCTCGCGTAGTCGAAGTGTTGAATCCACTTGTAGGGTGCTCTACTGCATTAATGATTTCGATTTCAACAGGTTTGGACGCTCCGGGACACCCTACGCAATCAAGAAGCAGGAAGAAAACACGCTGATCTAGTCGCAAGTCCAGATAAGTCGGGCTTTCTCTGAGCTGAGGTAAGTTTTTGAGAACGGCGGAGGCAAAAGTGTATCTTTGGATAGATGTTTATTATACCAAAAAATATTTAATCCAGAGATGTA
>DMYK01000529.1:4227-5062 GCA_003483675.1 Microcoleaceae cyanobacterium UBA11344 | reverse complement strand
GAATTTGAATTTTATGGCATCGCCGTCAAAGAAACATCGGATACCGCTTTCATCGCGATCAACTCCCATCTAAGTTTAGCAGGATATGGGGACACCGCAGTTCAAAGAGGCAACATCAACTACGGCGATTTATTCTTCAACTTTTCCGGTCAAAACTTCAACACAGCTAACGCAAACGGCAGCTTATTTGGTATCCGCTTTGCAGAAGGAAATGACTCAAGCGTAGCCACCACAGGCGTTTACAGCAATGTTACTGCTAAAAACGTCACCCAAACTAACTCTGGATTTCTGAATCTAGCTCAATATAACGCCATCGTTCAATCTCAAGGTGGAACGCCGTCTACGGGAGATTTAGCTGCCAATGACCCCTACTTTGAACAAACAGGTAAATGGACGGTTCTCAACTCAATTGCTACGGGTACAAAAGTCGGAGAAATTAATTCTCTAACACCAGCAACTTTGAGCGCTCTTGGCCTGAATTTTGCACAGTTTAATGCCAGAGGTTCTCAAACTATTGGATTCAGTTTCGATAAATCTGCGATGCCTTCTGGGAGCTATATTGCTAACTTTTTTGCGGAATGCGCTAATGATGCGATCGCCATTAAAAGCTCTTTTGAAAAAAGCTCTGCTGAAGCCGTACCCGAACCTTCTACTTGGTTGGGCACTTTGGCAGGATTTAGTATTTTAGGTATTGGTGCGGCGAAACGCAAAATGAAGCGCCAGATTCGCTGCAATTAAAAATTCGCAGTTGTAATCTCGTTTGTAGTCGAGTCTCGATCCCCCTAAATCCCCCTTTTTTAAGGGACTTAAAACCCTCTTGTCCCCCCCTTCTTAA
>DMYK01000529.1:286-4200 GCA_003483675.1 Microcoleaceae cyanobacterium UBA11344 | reverse complement strand
AGGGGGGATCGATAAGACTGGTAAATTACCGGGAGATAAAATGCGCCCAAACATTCCCATCTGGCCCGGCTACTTGATTGATATAGTCGTAGGGATAAAGTAACTTTCTACCCTCAGTATCGCTATAACCGGTGAGTGCATCTCCCCAAGGATCTTGCACGATATAACCCTGAGAATTGTAGCCAATTAAGGTGATAATATGACCGGAAGCAGTAAAATCTCCCGCTAAAACTACTGGCCGCCGATTCAGTAATTCCGATCGCACATCAGCCCATTGGCGAGTCGCACTAAAACTCGTCTTAAACCCGTAGGCTTGAATCAGTGCCGAAAGCACGTTATGATCGGTTTGAGAACCCTGACCGGCAAAATCAAAACACCATTGTAATAATTCATCCTCCAACTGTCCTCCCCACTTAGAACTCACGCCGTAATAATAAAGCACCATCGCGATCGCAGTTACATTACAAGTAGACCAGTCAAAACGGGGATTATCACGCTGCGAAAAATAGGGCACATTCAATTCCACATTATTGGGAACAGGATCGAAAATTTTATATCCCCGCTTGAACTGAACAGAATTAGGAAAAACATAACCTGTATTGCCAAAATTAGGCAGTTCTTCAGTCACAGAAATCTTCAGGTGATTTTGTTCCAAACCGTAGCTTTCCACGCCGTAAATTCGGCCTAAAGGCAGCGTCGTCCTTTCTGTAGCGCTCAATTGATCAGCGTCAACTGGTCGCTTTTTAAACACAGTTGGTTGCAGGATCATCATTGTCAAAGCATCCGGGTCGAAGACAACTTCTTTGCCTTGTTTTTTAATTTTAACGTGCCGCCAATAAATAAATCCGACATTACCAAAACCGGGAATAGATGCGGCGAGAGTTACCCGAAAATGACCGAGAACGCAAGCATAGCCAGTGATAGCATAGGTGCCACCTAAAATTAGGTCAGCAACCTGATTTGCTGGGAGTTGAGATGAATCTTGAGGTTTGCCTTTAATCTGAGTTATTTGAGTTACTAAAAGTTGAGCACTGACGTTTGTATTCGGCACGTCGGCTAGGTCAAATCTCAGAATTTTCGTACCTTTGGTCAACTGAACGTCGGGTTCGTAAAAATAGCCAAAAGTGCCGATGGGCGAAATTGCCGCATCCAGAATCACCTTGAGATGGCCGTCTATAAATCCGTACTTGCTAACCGCCCAAGTTTGACCCGCTGTCACCAGAACTTTTTGCTGGCTATTCAGCCGGGAAGAATCAACGGGATCTACTTTAAAGAAAGTAGCAGAAAGTATTTTTAAGCTGAGAGACTTTCCGACAGTCTGCGAGTCAGAAATTACCGTAATATAAATGATTTGGCTACCAGTAACATTCCCTTTGCTATCAGTAGCCCGCAGCCGCAGCCAGCGAGATCCAGGCACGCTAAATCCTGTTGCTAAATTTACTTGCCAAGTGCCGGCAGTTTGGTTTAGTGTTACCTTTAGCGGCAACTTATCCTCGGCTATTACGTCAACTTTTACCGCTTCTTGCTTGTCAAAAGTACCTGTCAGGGAAATCGCCTGATTCACCAAAACCTCTGTCGGCCCTTGATAAGTTAAATTAGGTGCAGGATTGAAAGATTTACCAGCGCGGCTAAACTGTACAAAATCGGGATAAACAAAACCCGTATTGCCAAAGGGAGGTAAATTTTCGGTCAGCGAAACTTTAATGTGACCTTGTTCGATCAATAATCCGGTAACTCCATAAATCATTCCCGCAAGCAAAGTAATTTTTTCTTGCGGTTGCATATTTGCTGCATCCACAGGTCGCTTTTTAAACGCAGTAGTTTTGAGAACAGTCATTGTAACTGCATTTCTGTCAAACGGAATTTCCCTCCCATTTTGCAAAATTTGAACGTGCAGCGAGTAAAGAAATCCTGATTTTCCTAAGTTAGCAACTGCCCGATCGAAGGTGACTCGAAAATGATTTTCCACGCAAGCATAGCCCAGAATATTGAAAGTTTCTCCCTGGCTCAAGTCTACTTTCTGATTCGGCGCTAAAGTAGCAGAATCAGAGGGATTGAGCTTCAACTTTGTCTTTTGGTTCACCCACAATAACTGCATTCCCGGTGGCGGTGTGGGCAAGTCGCTGGGCTCGAATCTGAGAATTTTTGCACCTTTCGTTAGCAGTACGTGTTTTTCGTAAAAAAACCCAGTTTTTCCCACCGGATAAATAGGATTCTTTAGTTCGACACTTAAGTGACCGTCTGCCAATTCGTAATCGCTAACCAGATAAGTTTTACCTGCTGGCACTTCCGCTTTTTGCTGCTGATTGAGATTGTTTTCCGGTACGTTTTCTAGTTTAAATTGGGTAGCTTGGAGAGTAATTAAGGTGAATATTGGAGCCGATGAATTAGCAGCAGGATTAACTTTGATGTTAATTGTTTTTTCGCCGATCACTTTGCCCGTTTTGTCAGTTGCCTTGACCTTTACTGTGCTGGTTCCTACTTGCTCGAATCCTTTGTTTAAACTGATGTTCCAAATGCCTGTAGAGGGATTTATCGCCACATTCAGGGCATTTGTTCCTGCCGCTGCCGAAATTGCAGCAACTTGATTTTTGTCAAAACTGCCAACTAAGACAGTGGCTCGATTAACCTCTATTTCTTGAGGGCCTAAATAAGTCAAAATACTGGTCATCTTAATTTCACTCTGCGATGTTTGCAGTTAAAATGTAATTCTGTCCTGAATGCAATGCTGTCATTCTGGCGCTGTCATTCTGAAGACAATGCTGTCATTCTGAATACAATGCTGTCATTCTGAAGACAATGCTGTCATTCTGAAGACAATGCTGTCATTCTGAGGGTCGCGAAGAATCTCAGAGATACTTCACTATATTACATTTCTTTCAGCATGACAGACAATATATCCGGTCAGGATCACCTCTGATTTTATCAAACACAACGGGTTGATCCCCAGCAAAACCGCCCCTAGATTCAGTCTAAGGGCGGTTAGTGCTTTATTCAATTCTAAATTTTATGTTTTGGGGGATTTGGTCTAGTTGCTAAATTTGAAACAGGAAACAAATTTAGTTGGAAGTAGGGTATTTCCCCCGATACCTTTTACCCCTCAGATTGTAAGTTCGATCGGCTAAGGCGTGTTTTCTTCCCTTTACAATCAAACCCGGAGATCCCCCTNNTAGGGGGGATCTCCGGGTTGAAAAACACGCCCTGGGTATTCTGTTTTTTGAGGTGGACTTACTTAATGCAATTTGAACTCAACTCTTGTCCCACCCTTGTTAAGGGGGGTTAGGGGGGATCTCCGGGTTGAAAAACACGCGCTAAACTATGGTGACGAGAATATCTTGAGCGTGAGAATCAACTTTCAGATTTTCCCCTTCATAAACTTGAATGATTTTGCCGGTACCGTCGATGACAAAGGTGACACGCTTGGAATAATCACCTTTCTCAACATCGTAGGCTTTGGTAATCGCGCCATCAACATCTGCTAATAGCTGGAAAGGCAAACCGTACTTCTCTGTAAACTTTTGGTGGGATGCTTCGTTGTCGCGGCTGACACCGAGAACTACCATGTCTTTGCCGGTGTATTCCTCATGGGCTGCTTTGAAGCTTTGGGCTTCTCTGGTGCAGCCTGGGGTGTCGTCTTTGGGGTAGAAATACAAGATGACGGTTTTACCGGCAAATTGGGACAGGGAGACGGTGTTGCCGTTGGTGTCTTTGGCGGTAAACTGAGGGGCGGCGCACCCAACTGGTAATGTCATAGTTTTGTGTTTCTGGGGATTTATAATTGTATTGTAATTGATTTTGGTCTACTAGCGTCAATCTTTTGAATGGGAGATTCGGGATTGAGTGTGGGAAGCGGAAAATTCGCGCTTTGAAATAGTTCGGCTGGCTTATTTTTTGCCTTGACTTGCGGGCGATCG
>DMYK01000529.1:0-148 GCA_003483675.1 Microcoleaceae cyanobacterium UBA11344 | reverse complement strand
AATCTATTGATAAACTCAAACAAGCTATTGAGTCATTTTCCGAAGTCTATGAATCAGATTCTGATGTTTATCTCAGTCCTCTTTCTATTAATGAGTTACACGAATTTTTGACTTTAGAAGATGCGGAAGATTCAGATACTTATGAACT
>DMYK01000144.1:2378-7296 GCA_003483675.1 Microcoleaceae cyanobacterium UBA11344 | reverse complement strand
GGTGCGCATTGCGCACCTTACCCGCACAAATAGTGTAAAAGTTGCTCTCTTGCCTAAGTCCTACAAAAATCAATATGTAAGTTCTCAATCAAAAAAAAGGTTGACCGTATTCCTACAGCCAACCCCACATAATTTACTTGCAGTGCCTTTGCTCAAATAGCAAAACTATCTAACAATATTCGGGAACGTATAGCCAACACCGATTAACAATCCCGCTTCAGCACCGTCGAGAAAACCAATATTCACGCCTGCCGTTGCTGTAAAATTCTTCGACAGTGGCACATCTACGCCGCCCGAAATCAGGAAGCCAAAACTACTGTTGTCGCCTATAGAAAGTGCCACGCCAGCACCTGCATAAGGAGCAGCAGTAATCACAAAATCATCGCTGACTTCTACTGCATCTCCAGATCCAAAATCGTAGGTAACGGGAACCAGAAAAGTTAAGTTGTCGCGAAACAAAACAGTTGGTCTCACGGAGATATTGCTCGTCAAACCAATTTTGCTAAGAATCGCAAATGAAGTGTCGCCCAAGGCGGAATCTCCACCAAAACCGAGGTTGCCGCCAATACCGACGTAGCTGGGGCCAGAACGGGTAGCTCTTCCGGGTCTGATGTCAACTTGTGCTACTTTTCGATCGGGTGTTTCAGAGGCTGTTTCCGATTTTTCAGCAACTTGTGGCTGGTTTGTCAGGGCTGATGCTGAAGTGCTGACAGGAGTTTTTAATACTTCCTCTGCTGTTTTGACCTCTGTTTCATCCTGGGTTGCTGTCAATTCGGAATTTTCGCTCTTGACGATTGAGCTAGGTCGATCGACCTTTTTGGCCGTCTCAGCGGATGGCTGAACATTGACGCTATGATCGGCGGTAGCTGTTGATTCGGAGTTTTTCATGTCAGCAGCAATGGATGTATTTTCCTGATTTTGCATCTGGGCAATTTCAGATTTTACTGCTTCCGGTGTTTCCGGTGCCGCAGCAGATGCTGGCAAGTTTGCAGTCGGTTGCGAGGCTGCTGCAATAGCTGGTTCTGACTCAGATTTGACTCCGGCATTTAGTTCGATCGAACTGATAGAATCAATTTTTTTATTAGTAGCAGTTGTTTCTGCATCGGGTTTAATTACTGAAGTTACCACCGACTCAGAAAATTGGTCAATGTTTTGAGCGGGAAAAGTTGCAGTTGTATCCGCAGCGGGCAAGTTTCCAGTTTCAGCTTGAGCTGAGAGGCCAGTGCAACAAACAGCTAGAGCTGCAAGATTTATTAACGCACAAGCCGACTTGGAAAATAGGCTATTCATAGACACTCCTCAATCATCTAGTGTGTTAAAAGTTTGACATACTCCCGCCACTAAATGGCGAAGCAATTAGCTGGGGATTCCCAACCTCAGTTACATTTGGTCGGTTCTAAATGACACAAATATGAGTTGTCTTGTTCCTAGATTGGCACTCAACGGTTTAAGAGTCAACTCTCAAGGCGATTGCTTGAAGAACCATCGGCCCATTTAGGGCTTAATTTTAATTTACCGTTCCACGGGCTAAAAATCAATCCTAGGGAGGGATTTGATCCAGATGCTGTTGAATTTAGAGTCGGGCGCGGGGCTCAGGGAGAGCGGGCTCAGGGAGAGCGGGTCCAGGGAGATGGGGAGAATTTATTGACCAAAAGCAATCGCAGGCTGACGGGAGTAATTCTCAAATCTCAAATCTCAAATCGGCTGACGCAGCAGCCCCTAACAAAATTTGAACTAACTAGATCCGCTGCTGCGCTGTCGCCGACAATTAATGTAGAATAGCACTGCTCCGATCGGGGGTGGCGATTCGAGCGGGTCAAAATTAGTAAATTTGATTAAAATCGTGTAAAATTTGCTATCCTCTCAGTAAAATTGATCGCTCAAGAATTTTTTTTCGCTCCCTCCGATACGGGAGACGCTTGTATCCTTTATTTCCTAGTTAACAAAATAGAAAGCAGATCATTGTAAACTTACTGTATGAGCAAAGTTCTAGTTATATTAGGTGAATTGAGCGATCGCGACATAGATTGGATGCTCGCCAACGGTAAGCGCACCAAAGTCCAAGCCGGCACAATACTAATCACCGAAGGCCAGCCCTTAGACGCCCTGTACATTGTTCTGGATGGAACTTTAAGCGTTTCTGTATCATCTTTAGGCGACAAAGAAATTGGCAAAATTATTTGTGGGGAAGTGTTGGGGGAAATGTCTTTTGTAGACGGGAGGCTTCCTTCTGCTACCGTCACCGCCATAGAAGAGTGCCTGATCCTATCAATTCCGAGGCGACTGCTAACAGAAAAACTAGAGCAAGACGTGCTTTTTTCCCTACGGTTTTATCGGGCGATTACCAAATTTCTGTCCTATAGACTGCGAGATACTGTCAAGCGCTTTGGCGAAAAGGGGGATTATTTAATATATGAACACCCCGATGACGAGCGTCCCACCCAGCAAAATGTTGATCCTCCAGACTTGGCTGAATCTAGATTTCAATGGCTATTGCAGCGTTTGAAAGGTTCTTGAAATGGTGAGTGGTTAGGAATTATTTGTTATTTGTTAGTTGTCTGTCAACCGTCAAATAACTAATAACAAATCACCCATAAATTTTTAATTTATGCGACATTTTTTAGGACGATCCCAACTCTTAGAACCGCCACTCCGATCGACCTTTTCTCCCTCGGGAAACAACTGCTCCTCCCAAGCACGGCATCCCGCACCTCTGCAAGGCTCAGATGTTATTTAAATGTTATTTAAAGACAAGCCGTAGCGCAAATAAGGAGACAATCGCGTTACAGCGCCGTTGAGGAAATTGCGGGTTGACGCATACTTGCCGGCCTCTACTTGTTGCAGTGCTTTCAGCGCAGCTTTGCGCCCAGGGTTGCGGTTACGTGACGAAAGCGGGGCATCAGCTTGGGGGAAGTGTTCGCGCAGGTAGGCAATTAATGCTTCGCGGCTGGCAAACTCCCGTTTCATGTCTTGACTCATGGTTTTTGTTTTTTATTTTTGCAGTGCCTGCTATTCTTTTTAAGATTAAAGCTATTTGCTTTGGGTGCGATCGAGCCACGCGCACCAGATTCCTGTTTAATACTCGTACTGTATAATTTGCTGCCAGCAGCAATTCTTCGGTGGACTTGCAGGCAAAATTAACATCAAACTTATACCATACACTCAGGATTAAATATCATAGCAAAATCTCATGGAAACTTTTCAGGCGGATAAAGAAGCGATCGTCACAGAAGCTAAGGAGCAACACCAAGACATCAAAAAACTCGAAAATAGCCAAATTCAAGAGTTCGATCGAGCAATGATGCGTCGCTGCATAGAATTAGCCCGTCGCGCCCTAGGCAAAACAGCTCCCAATCCCCTAGTAGGTTCCGTAGTCGTGCGAGATAGCAAGATTGTCGGCGAAGGGTTTCATCCCGGCGCGGGTCAACCTCACGCCGAAGTTTTTGCACTCCGAGAAGCGGGGGAACTCGCCGAGGGTGCAACTGTCTACGTGAGCTTAGAACCCTGCAACCACTACGGGCGGACTCCTGCCTGTACCGAAGCTTTAATCGCGGCCAAGGTGGCAAAAGTAGTGGCTGGGATGGTAGATCCGAATCCCTTGGTAGCTGGGAGCGGGCTGGCTCGATTGCGGGCAGCGGGAATTGAAGTTGTGACGGGGGTGGAAGGGGAAGCTTGTCAAAAACTGAACGAGGCTTTTGTCCACCGGATTTTGTACCGTCGGCCTTTAGGAATTTTGAAATATGCGATGACTTTAGACGGTAAAATTGCTACCAGTGCCGGTCATAGCACTTGGGTAACAGGCGAGGAAGCTCGGAGCGAAGTACACAAGGTGCGCGTCGGCTGCGATGCTGTGATTGTTGGCGGAAATACGGTGCGTCTGGATAATCCCCAACTGACGAGCCACCAACCAGATAGGAACAATCCTCTGCGAGTGGTGATGAGCCGCACTCTGGATTTGCCGAAGTCGGCTTGGTTGTGGGAAACCTCTGTGGCGGGCACTTTGGTGCTGACTGAGCCGGGGGTTAATCGCGAATTTCAGGAATTTTTGATCGCAAAAGGGGTGGAAGTTGTCGAGCTCTCGCCGTTGACGCCGGCTAAGGTTATGGCTTATTTGTACGATCGATCTTTTATGTCAGTGCTCTGGGAGTGTGGCGGCACTTTGGCAGCAAAAGCAATTGCAGAAGGTGCTGTGCAAAAAATTATGGCTTTTATTGCTCCTAAAATTATCGGGGGTGCTGCGGCTCCAACTCCCGTCGGGGATTTGGGGTTTGCAGCAATGACTGAGGCTCTAACTTTAGAGCGAGTTTCTTGGCGCACGATTGGTGCAGATTGTTTGGTGGAAGGCTATTTGAAAATGCAAGATTGAGAGTTAAAAATTAACAGTCAATGTCTCTGTTTAGTTGTTAATTTTTAAGTTTTAATTCCTAGTATGGTAGAAATTCTGATTTGGAGTTTGATGGTTGGCAGTCTCGGCTTGGAGGCTGCGCTCGCTGGTGTATTTGTGAGCCACGAGGAATTGGTGACGGGGCAAAAATCCGAGGAGGAGGAGGAAGTTTTGACTAGGTATGAATCTCAAGAAGAAAATGTCTCTGCGCGAGATAAAGCGCCCTTGAATGGGAATCCTAAACCTGATAGTAACGATTCTAATTTGATGGTTTGGGAGTATAAGATTGTGCGGGCTAGTAGGGATTTATTTCGCAATCCTGCTGTTTTTCATCGGCTGTGCCGAGAAGAGGCGGAAGTTGGCTGGATTTTGCTAGAAAAGCTGGATGACAGGCGGGTGCGCTTCCAGCGTGCGATCGCACTGCGGGAGACTCAGAGGTCGAATTTGCCACCGTTTGACCCTTATCGCACTCATTATGGCCCGATGTCGAATGCTATGACGTGGGCGGGGGCGATCGTGTTTCTGAGTGCGATC
>DMYK01000144.1:0-2302 GCA_003483675.1 Microcoleaceae cyanobacterium UBA11344 | reverse complement strand
CCCAGATCATACGAATTAAGACTTGGGTAGTTGGTGATATCATGTTGGTAATTAGTCCTGTTATTTTTATTTAGCACCAAATTTAAAAAAAATCAGGAGCTTTCGCCAACAGGTTAGCAATATGACAGTAGAATTGAAAGATCGGGCGCGATCGCTTCTCCAGAAAGCCCTCAATAACATACAAGCTGACTTTCGAGAGGGACAGTGGGAAGCGATCGCCTCGTTAATCGAAGAGCGATCGAAACTGCTCGTGGTACAGCGCACAGGTTGGGGCAAAAGCTTAGTCTATTTTCTAGCAACTCGGCTGCTACGAGATGGAGGATCTGGCCCCACGATCTTGATTTCACCTCTACTCGCTCTGATGCGAAACCAAATTGTCGCGGCCGAACGAATTGGCGTTAAAGCAGCAACAATTAACTCCAGTAATACAAAGGAATAGCAACTTGTAAAAACTCAGTTACTAGCAGGACAAATAGATGTTCTCTTAATTTCCCCCGAAAGACTCGCCAATGAAGATTTTACAAACACCATTCTGTTACCAATTTCTCAGAAGATTGGGCTATTTGCGGTCGATGAAGCCCACTGCATTTCCGACTGGGGGCATGATTTTAGACCGGATTATCGCCGGATTGTCCGAATTTTGCAAGCCCTGCCTCAAAACGTACCAGTTTTAGCCACAACCGCTACAGCTAATAACCGAGTTGTTAACGATATTGTCGAGCAATTAAGTGCAAATCTCCGCGTCATCAGAGGCAACTTAATCAGAGAAAGCTTGCAACTCCAAAATATCGCTCTGGGAAGTTCAGCAGCAAGAATGGCATGGTTAGCAGAACAGTTGCCCAACTTACCGGGAAGTGGCATCATTTACACCCTAACTGTCAAAGATGCCTCACGGGTTGCTGACTGGTTAATAAGTCAACGAATTGATGCTAAAACCTACCATAGTAATCTAGAAAATCTAGAGAAGCAAACCTTAGAAGACCAACTTCTCAACAACGAAATTAAAGCGTTAGTTGCAACTGTAGCTTTAGGAATGGGTTTTGATAAACCCGATTTAGGATTCGTCATTCATTACCAACGTCCTGGTTCCGTTGTTCATTATTATCAACAAGTAGGGCGAGCGGGTAGAGCCGTAGAACAAGCCTATGGTATCCTTTTAAGCGGCGATGAAGATGACGACATTACCAACTATTTTATCAGAACAGCTTTTCCTCCACAAGCCCATACGCAAGAAATTTTAAGCGCGCTTAACCAAGCAGATAACGGCTTATCTGTTCCCCAGTTAGAGCAAGAAATAAATTTGTCTAATGGGAAAATTAATAAAGTTTTAAAACTGCTTTCCATCGAATCACCAGCCCCGGTAATCAAGCGAAATTCCAAGTGGTATGCTACCCCAGTTGACTATCAGCCAGACACTGATAAAATCGAACGTTTGACGCAAATTCGCCGCCAAGAACAAGACAGAATGCGAGAATATATGGGCGAAAACCAACAATGCCTCATGGCTTTTCTCGCAAGAGAATTAGATGACCCCAATCCAACTAACTGTGGCAAATGTGCTGTGTGTTTGGGTAAGCCTTTACTCCCAGAAACCCCTTCTCTGGAAAGGGTAAATCAAGCAATTCAGTACCTGCGACGGTGCGATCGCATTATCGAACCCCGCAAGCAATGGCCTTCAGAAGCATTGCCAACTTACCATTTTTCAGGAAATATTAAACCTAATTTAATAGCAGAATCCGGCCGGGCGCTGTCTTTGTGGGGCGACGCAGGTTGGGGAGAATTAGTTAAACTGGGTAAGTATCGGGATAATAATTTTGATGATGCACTGGTTGAGGGAGCTTTTGAAATGATTCAGCGCTGGAAACCTCAACCCTTCCCGACTTGGGTGACTTGCGTACCTTCTTTAAATCGCCCCGATTTAGTACCGAATTTTGCACAAAAGCTGGCTAAGCGATTAAATTTGCCCTTTAAGTCAGTCATTCGGAAAATTCATCAAACACAACCTCAAAAAGAGATGAATAACAGTTATCAGCAAGCTCATAATTTGGATGGTGCATTTGCGATCGATACTGGGGAAGGAATAAAAGGAACAGTTTTCTTAGTTGACGATATGGTAGATTCCCGGTGGACTTTTACAGTCATTGCGGCACTTTTACGTCAAGCTGGTAGCAAGTCAGTTTTTCCTCTAGCATTATCCCTCAACTCTCTCGCCGATTAGATATATGAATCATGTACTACCACCCGATACTCAAGCAATTTTACTCTTGTGCGCTAGCTTCGGGCAAAATCGGCAAACAGAACC
>DMYK01000094.1:8011-8149 GCA_003483675.1 Microcoleaceae cyanobacterium UBA11344 | reverse complement strand
GTACCTTGGGAAATAATTTCTGAGCCCCAGATACCGCGCGAACCTAATGGAAAACTGATTCCTGTTGCCTCTAAAAATACAAACAAAATAATGATGGCTGTTGTCGGGGGGCTAGTGTTGGGTCTGGGGCTGGCGATC
>DMYK01000094.1:4690-7975 GCA_003483675.1 Microcoleaceae cyanobacterium UBA11344 | reverse complement strand
TTGATGTGCCTTTGTTGGGAGTAATTCCTCTTGACAAAAATGCTAAAAAATCGCCCCCTTCTATTGCTAACGCCTATGCTGTGCTGGCAGTAAAAAAGCAGCAGCATAAAAATGCTAAGGAATTTATAGAAGCTTTTGATTCTCTTTATACTAACATCCGCTTTCTTTCTTCAAATCGACCGATCGGCTCTTTAGCGGTTGCTTCGGCGACAGTTGGCGAAGGCAAATCCACCATAGCTTTAAACTTAGCTCACGTAGCAGCAATGGCCGGTCAGCGAGTGCTCCTAGTAGACGCGAATTTGCATGATCCCAGTCTGCATTTGCTGTTGGAAGTGCCGAACTTTAAGGGATTGAGTAACCTACTTGACAAGGAAACAGAACCCAAGGAAATTATCCAGCGATCGCCTTTAGCAGACCATCTTTTTGTATTAACTGCGGGCGTTCCGAAGCCTGGTACTTCTAGACGACTTGCCTCATCTCAGATGAGGGATTTAATGGAAGAATTACACGCAATGTTTGACTTGGTTATTTACGATACGCCCCCACTTGTTGACTGTAAAGATGCTAATTTTTTAGCAGCACGCACCGATGGAATATTGTTAACTGTGGCCGTTCGTAAGGTCAAGTATTCGGTAGTCAAAAAAGTTTTCAGTCAATTAGAAAATTTTGGCATTCCTTGCGTGGGCACAGTTGCGAATCACGTCATCAAACGCCGAAAGCCTAAATTATCCACATCCCCAGTTCTGGAGGAGGGAAATGATGAATATTTGAATTTTTCCCCAGTACCGTCTAGCATCCGTAAACTAGCTCCCCAAAAAGAGTGAGAGCAAATCTGCTACTCTAAAATTTAGATGCGCCTCAGCTTAGTAAGGTGCGCGTTGCGTACCCTACGAGTAGAGTCTGTGCGTAAGTCCTAAAATTGAAAACTCGCTGTTTACAAAATTCCAAATTACTATAAGATTTTAGTAGCCGAACAATCATCAAACTCGATCGAGAACTATGACAGAACAAAAATTCCTCGAACAGCTCAACGCCATTCTCGATCAGCACCACCTGCTGAAACACCCGTTCTACCAAATGTGGAACGAAGGAAAGCTCGACCTCGCAATGCTGCAAGAGTACGCCCAGGAATACTACCTGCAAGTCCACAACTTCCCCACCTACGTCAGCGCTACCCACGCATCCTGCGACGACATCAAAATTCGCCAAATGCTCCTCGAAAACCTGATAGAAGAAGAACGAGGTGCCGCTAATCACCCGGAATTGTGGCTGCGGTTTGCTGAAGGTTTGGGTTTAGACAGAAACGCAGTTCTGGGGCGCGAACACTTAGAAAAAACCAGGGAATCTGTGCGGATTCTCAAAGACTTAGCGCGCAGCGAATCCCCCGCCACAGGTTTAGCGGCACTTTACGCTTACGAAGCGCAAATACCTGAAGTGTCTACAACCAAAATAGCAGGCCTTAAGGAATTTTACGGCATAGATTCAGAATCGGCTTTGTCCTTCTTTAAAGTACACGAAAAAGCCGATGAGTGGCACTCTCAAGCAACCCGCGAGGCCCTGTTACAAATTTGCCAAACTGATGAACAAAAACAGGAAGCGTTGTTAGCAGCAGAAAAAGCAACTTTTGCTTTCAACTTACTGCTTGACGGGGTTTATGAAACCTATTGTCAAGCTAAGTAAGTAGTGTAAAGAACGAATTTTTTGTGGGGGCGGGCTCCTGGGCCCACCCCACAAGAATTTGATTCAACTTGACTGTAAAATTTAGATGGGCTTCAGATGCTCAAGAGTGAGTAATTTTTAAATCTCAAATCTCAAATCGATGGACTTACTATCTTTTCTGTCTCGTCAAAATTCCTTGACTGGGACTTAACAAAAAAGCTAGTAAGAATAACCCAAAAACAACTAATACGATCGCAGCACCAGAGGGCATATTAAAATAATAGCTGAGATACATACCAGTCACGCTAGCTGTCATCCCGATTAATGCTCCAAATCCCATCATTAAATGTAACTCTTTCACCAACAAATACGCAGTAATTCCCGGCCCGATTAACAGGGAAATTACTAACAGCGCCCCCACAGTTTGCAAACTCGCGACAATAGTCAGCGTAATCGCCGAAATCATCCCCAAATAAATCCAGTTTACAGGCAAACCGCTCGCTTGCGCTCCCAGGGGGTCAAAAGTATAAAATAACAATTCTTTGTAAAAGACTTTCACCGCCACCAAAATTATCAAAGTTGTGACAAAAGTTTGCTGCACGTCAGCAGGTGCAACTGACAAAATATTGCCAAACAAAAACCCGTCAAGGTCTAACTTTGTTGTCCGCAACAGACTAATCAGCGTGATGCTAATTGCTAAAAAAGTAGATAAAATTAATGCCATAACTGCATCAATCTT
Source organism: Microcoleaceae cyanobacterium UBA11344 (assembly GCA_003483675.1). Classification (GTDB taxonomy): domain Bacteria; phylum Cyanobacteriota; class Cyanobacteriia; order Cyanobacteriales; family Microcoleaceae; genus Microcoleus. Next base: position 5,577 of record DMYK01000094.1, on the reverse strand, counting down.
AAGGCGCGATTGCGACTGAATCCACGCCATAATTACAGCACTGATCATCCCCGATATAAAAGCGCCGATCGAGATATTGAAACCCAAAGAAAAAGCAACAGGCAATCCAGCTAACACCGAATGGGCAATCATGTCAACCATCATGCCCATTTGCTGTACAATTAAATAGGAGCCGACAACAGCGCAGAGAATTCCTAGCAATACGCCGATCGCGATCGCATTTCGCATAAACTCGAATTTTAAAGGCTCAATTAGCAAGTTTAACATTTAACTCCCTCATGGTGAACACAGATAAACACAGATATCCGCGTTCATCTGCGGTTTTAAAAAAACAGGACTTACGCAAAGCCTATATGTCATGCTGAGAGAAGCGAAGCATCTCCGAGATGCTTCGCTTCTCTCAGCATGACAGGATTACGTTGAAATGCGTAAGTCCTAACAAATCCCATTTCCCTCATGCAGAAACCAAACTTAAATCGTATCCATAAGCCTTTTGAATATTAGCAGCAGTCAGCACTTCGCGGCGGGAACCGATCGCAATTAACTGCTTGTTCAGCAACAATAAATTATCGTACTGTTTTAAAGTTTCCCCTAAATCGTGACTAATTACTAGCAAAGTTTTGTTTTCGGCTTTGAGTTCGCTAAAAATATCAAAAATAATCTCTTCTGTAGCTTTGTCAATCGCATTAAAAGGCTCGTCAAAGAAGAATAAATCGGCTTGTTGAGCGATCGCCCTGGCTAAGAAAATCCGCTGCTGCTGGCCTCCTGAAAGTTCGCCAATTTGCCGATCGCGCAAATCCCACATTCCCACCCGCAACAAAGCAGTTTTCACCAATTCTTGCGACTGACGAGAGGGACTGCGAAACCAACCAGTCTGGACTGTTCGC
>DMYK01000094.1:0-4644 GCA_003483675.1 Microcoleaceae cyanobacterium UBA11344 | reverse complement strand
CACATAAGCCACCAGCCCCAACTTTTCCTTCAACAACCGCCCCTCATATGTTACCCTACCCCGACAGGCTGGAATCAATCCCAACATGGCTTTCACCATTGTACTTTTCCCAGCGCCGTTGGGGCCCAAGACTCCCGTTAATAGTCCGGGCTCTATACTGAAATTGATGCTGTTGAGGGCCGAAATTCCTCGATAATTGACAGCCAAGTCTTGAACTTCTAACATAATTTGAGATTTTGAGAACGATTCTTGTTTGCAGCTACTACAATAGAATAACTCAAAAACCAATAACGATTATCGTTCCAAAGGTAAAATGTTAAAGAACTTGCTAGGAAAAACCCGCAGATTCGGCGGTGTGGCTGTTTTGGCGATCGGGCTGGGACTGGTTGGATGCAGTGGAGGCCCCCAAGCCAGCAATCCCGTAGCTGAGAGTCCGGCGACCAATTTGCCAAAAGTAGTGACCACTACTGGTGTTATTTGCGACATCACTAAAGATATCGGCGAAAGTTCGATCGACACCATCTGTTTAATTAAGCCTGGAGAAGACCCCCACGCCTATCAAACCAAGCCGGAAGACCGCAAGGCCATTGAAACGGGGAATTTGATTTTGTACGCTGGTTACGGCCACGAACCCAGCATCATTAAATTGATCAAATCTAGTACAAATTCCGCGCCCAAAATCGCCGTCCACGAACTCGCAGTTCCCAAACCGCTGATGGGCGAACACGAGCACGAAGGAGAACAAAAAACTGAAGCCAAACCCCACGCAGAAGGCGAAAAAGTTCCTGACCCTCATGTTTGGCATAATCCTCAAAATGGCATCCGTATGGTTGAAACTATTCGCGATGAATTGAAAAAAATTGCTCCCAGCAATGCTGAACTTTATACCAAGAATGCAGCCAAATTAACAACGGATTTACAAAAATTAGATCCTTGGATTAAAGCTCAAATTGCGACAATTCCGGCGGATAAACGCAAGTTAGTCACTACTCACGATGCTCTGAGTTACTATGCTGATGCTTACGGTTTGGAGGTAGCTGGAGCTTTGCAGGGGGTGACTACAGAGGAACAGCCCACAGCAGCAAGAATTGCCGAATTATCATCAGAAATTAAGACTGCGGGAGTGCCAACAATTTTTGCTGAAACTACGACTAATCCGAAGTTGATGGAGACTGTGGCGAGGGAGGCAAATGTCAAAATTTCCGACAAGGAACTCTACAGCGACGAGTTGGGTGCCCCTGGTAGCGGTGCTGATACTTATGAGGGGATGCTGAAAACTAATACTTGTGCGATTGTTTCTGGGCTTGGGGGAAATTGTACTCCTTTTGCAAGAGAAGCAACACCAACTCCCAAACCATAGACTTCCTAGGGTGCTCTTCGGCGCACCTTACACTTTAACTCAAGACTCAAAAGTATTTTTGGTGGAGTCGGGGCGGGTTTACAGATACTCTGGAGGTGAGTTGCAGATGTTGGTGAACCAGCCCCTACAAGATTTTTATTTATTGTTATTTAAGGTGAATTTCCCTCATCGGTACTGGGGGGTTTTTGGCCAATTCCCAATTCCTTCTTAGAGGATTTTAAGTCTTTCCACAGCGCCTTAATATCTTTATAGGCTTTCTCCGCGCTAATTTTGCCGCCAGTTTCCAGCGAGCAAATATAGGTTATTTTTTGGGCAAATTCCTGTAAGTTAGCATTGAACGCCAAGTTTTCCGGCGTGAAATCACCGTAGTAGCGATGGCGAGGATGTAGAAAATCTTCCCGCTCTTTCATGGCCCCCTCCTAATTAAAATTTTGGTTTGCGTATCTACTGTCAATATGCGCTATTTGTATCTAGCGTCGCGGCGCTAACTTGCTTCTCTTGCATGGCGCCAGTAGCGATCGCGTTGTTTTGCCCTGTACTGACTCTATTAATCCAATCTTAACCTTAACTTACCTATAATTTAACTTTTCTTTAACCTTAACTCACAAAAATTGGGAAATGCGGACACCGCATCTCCCTTTAGATCTACTTTACCATGATTTTTCTTAACTTGGGCGGAAGCTCAGCACTTATTTGTGGCACTCGCAGCCGGTGTGGCCGCAGCCGGTGCCGTTGGGGTGGCCGTCAGCGCAGGCGCTGGAACAGTAGTATTGACCGCCTTTTTCTATGGCTGCACTGAGGCTGACAATGCACAGGCAAGAAGAACAGGCACATTTCATTTGGGTTACGGTAGTCATTTTTTACTCTCCTGGTGCTTATCTTTATATCTGAACACATATTCATATGTATGTCAAGGGAATGTAAAAAGTTTGTTACAAAACCAGTGTCGATCGCCCTAAAATGAAAATGAAAACCAAAATAAATGTGGAAAAAATGTCACCGAAGTCTGCTGTTAACGGAGTTGCAAATAGCCCGATCGCACAAAATGATACACCAATGTGCGATCGACCGCACCTAGTTGACAGCGTAGTTGACAGCGATCGGGCCCTGGATATCCAAACACAAGTTCTCAACACCGCCAAAGCTCAGCGCATGGCAGAATTTTTCAGTCTTTTGGGAGATGCGAACCGCCTGCGGCTGCTGTCAGTTTTGGCAAAACAAGAACTGTGCGTGTGTGATTTAGCTGCTACTTTGAGTATGAGCGAATCGGCTGTGTCGCACCAGTTGCGGGCGTTGCGGGCGATGCGATTGGTACGTTATCGCAAGGTTGGGAGACAGGTTTTTTATAGATTACTCGATCACCACGTTTTGGAACTTTATAATGCAGTTGCAGAACATTTAGATGAAGAATAAGTTTGTGGGAATTAGGAATTAGGAATTAGGAATTAGGAATTAGGAATTAGGAATTAGGAATTAGGAATTAGGAATTAGGAAAAACAGCTATCCCTGTATCCGTGACGCAGTTGGGGAGGGCGGGTTTATCAATATCCTGGATGTGAATCATAGATATTGGTGAACCTGCCCCTACAAAACCGGATATGATGATTAATTGACTGGGCTGGAGCTTAATCTTCGATGGTGTGGCCCGTAGCAACGATCGCCTGTTTAATTGATTCTTCTGAAGCTTTAGCCTCAACTGTAACTGTCTTGGCTGCGACATCCACATTCACGGAAGCATCGGATTCAACAGTTTTGATGGCTTTGGTGATTGTGTCTGCACAGCCGGAACAGACGATGGAGGGAACTTTGAGTAGTATTGCCATAATTAAGCGAGATTTGGTAGATGACAGTATTGATTCTTGTTTTATTTTAACTTAACAGGGCGGGGGCGGGTTTAGGAGATTGTTGTTTTTGGGCTGTTGGTGGAACCCGCCCCTAGGGGATGATTGAAATTTGACTAATCCCAGCCGAAATCTCGATCGCACATTTGGGCTAGTCTTTGATTGTGCGATCGAAAATATGCTCTCAATTGCTGGTACACAGCCTCGCTGATGGGCGGATATTGGGTGGAGTTGTATTTTTCGTAGGTTTCGAGCTGGTGGGGCGGCAAGTTTAAAAATTCTAAGACGGTGTTGAATGTAGCGCAGGGATTGGTGTACAAGTCTTCGCTTTTCAGGATTAAGATTTGTTCTTTGGGAAATAGTTTCATCCAGGCTGGGAGTTGATCCGCGTAAATTCCGCGAGTTAAATAACTGTGGTGTTGGTGTTCGTAACTGTAGTAGGTTGGGTTGGCTAGGAGTTTTTCGATTTCGCCTTTTAGTCTTTCGGGCTCGGAGTCGATCGCACTTTCTAATGATAGCGATTCGTAGCCAATTTTGATATAGTAATAATAGTGGGAAATTGCGCGTTCTACTGGGTTTCTGAGCAAGGCGATTATTTTAACTTTGGGAAATAAACCGGAGATGCGCCCTGGAACTTGGGGATGACAGATGTAGTAGGGGCTGGCTTCTCCTGTGAGGAGATTTTCGCCGCTTTTGGGCTGGGGAAATTGGGAACAGTACCAGTCTGGGCCTTTGTCGAAGTTAAAGTCAAAATAATGTACTTCTTTTTGGGCGGCGGGGGCGATTTGGGGATGTTGGATCAGATAGTTGTACAGGGATGTTGTGCCGCCTTTTTGGACGCCGATGATGATGAAGTCGGGGGTTTTTGGGGTTTGTTTCATGGGTTGTAGCTAATGAAAATCGATCGCCATTTTAACCTCGATCGCACTTTGACACATTAGCCAAATTCGATCGCCCTTTCCCGATTCGAGAATTCCGGCTACCTAATAATCAATGGACACGGCAATATGGACACGGCAGTGCCCAAGGAGTGTCAACTTAAGGTAGAACCCAGTCAGAGACTGCTGTTTGACTATTAAACTTAGATCCCCCCTAGCCCCCCTTAAGAAGGGGGGGACAAGAAGTTACTCAAAGTCCCCCTTCTTAAGGGGGATTTAGGGGGATCTAGACTGGGGTGAAAGTGAGATTTCTCAGGGCTTTCAGGCTTAAGTTGACACCTATGGGCAGTGCCGTTTCCCTACCCCAAAATAATCGTAGCAGAGGCGAGGGCTCTCTTGCCATCGCCCAGCCTCGGATGTCACCATCGCCTAATTGTAGGGACACTCAAGCTGGCCCATAGGTGTCAACTTAAGCCTAAAACCCTTGATCAATCTGGTTTTTAGTCTAGTCTAGATCCCCCTAAATCCCCCTTAAGAAGGGGGACTTTGATCGGAATCTTGTCCC
>DMYK01000321.1 GCA_003483675.1 Microcoleaceae cyanobacterium UBA11344 | reverse complement strand
AAAGAGCTATTTCTAGAGACTGGAGAAGGAATCAATTGGGATCAAGAATCTATTACCTGTCTGCGTTCTTGTTTGATGAAACCGGAACATTTAGATTGGATAGATAGTATTTGGCAAACACTTGACTTAGTAACGACTAAGGTGATGCATGAAGTTTAAACCTAACGACCTAGGCTTCACCATAATCCTTGGCGTACTGGCTGCACTGCTACCGCTATCAATAGATATGGGATTACCAGCATTTCCTGCCATTGGTACTTCACTAAATGCCTCTCCTGCTGCTGTAGGACTAACACTCAGTCTATTTATGGCTGGCTATGCTATATCGCAACTCGCCTTTGGTCCATTGTCCGATCGCTACGGGCGAAAACCGGTCTTACTCGCAGGTTGCGGACTCTTTGCCTTTGCTAGTGCTGCTTGTGCGATCGCCCCATCAATTAATTCCCTCGTGGCTTGGCGTTTTTTTCAGGGTGCCGGTGCTGGTGCTGGTATGACGCTGATGCTGGCAATGGTTCGCGATCTGTTTGAAGGTGCTACTGCTCGCGTCCAACTTTCCTATATTAGTCTAGCGATCAACATAGCACCAATCATTGCACCAACAATTGGTGTGGGAATATTGGCGATCGCTAATTGGCGATCTATCTATGGGTTATTAGCTGTAGGAGGGCTGATACTTTTACTAGCTATTGCACTCGGACTGGATGAGTCAATTAAAAGTCGGGATCTAAATGCTATCAAACCACATCGGCTAATCGGAAATTATCTGCGTGTTCTTAATAACCGAGTTTTTATTGGATATGCTCTTGTCGATGCACTCAGTTTTGGATGTCTGTTTGCTTACGTTGCAGCTTCATCACTTGTAATGATCAATGTTCTAGGTATATCAACAACAACTTATGGGTTGATCTTTGCTTTAACTGGTATTGGTATTGTAGCTGGATCTTTTCTGAGTGGACTACTGAACAATCGTGGTGTACCATCATCACGATTGCTTGGCTTTGGGTTGGTAATTTCTGCCACCTCAGCGATTACACTTGTATTAGTTTCGATGACTGGTGCTGCTCAGTTACTTACACTATTACCTCTGCTGATAATTAACACCTTTTGTTATGGGCTAATCGCACCTAATGCTATCCATCATGCACTTGAATCAGTAGAAGATACTGCTGGTAGTGCCGCCGCATCGATCGGCTTTTTGGAGATGTTGGGTGGTTCCTTAGCAAGTGTCCTAGTTAGCTTTTTGTTTGATGGACACACCGTAAATGTCATGTCTGAGGTAATGGCGTTATTTGCGATCGCTTCCCTTGCGACATATAGTCAAGTGCGATTTAACAAATAAACATCTCCGAAAAACAATTAAATTGTGGTATGGAAATCTAAAAAAGATGGACAGTCTATCAAACCATTGCATTCACCATCTCTTTCAAGAACAGGCATCCAAAACCCCGGAAAAAATCGCCCTGGTAATGGGAGACAGAAAGTTCACTTACTCAATAGTGAACGATCGAGCGAACCAGCTTGCAAACGCGCTGCGCTCCCTTGGGGTGGCTTTAGAAATCCCAGTGGGCATCTGCTTGCGACGATCGCCATTCGCAGTAGTCGCTATTCTGGGAATCTTAAAAGCAGGTGGCGCTTACGTCCCCGTAGATCCCGACTACCCAGAAGCCAGAAAACAGTACATTATTGAAGACTCCGGCTGTGGAGTGCTGATAACAGAAAAGTCCCTGCTGCATACCCTTCCCCCCTTTGCAGGAAGAATTGTGTTAGTAGACGACGAATCTTTATCGCAACAAGACAGCAGCAACCCAGACATTCCCATCACCCCCGATGCCTTAATGTACATTTTGTACACCTCTGGCAGCACCGGCACGCCTAAAGGCGTTTGTGGCATTCATCGAGCCACTGTTAATCGCTGCATTTGGATGTGGAATCAGTACCCTTTTACCTCTGACGCAGTGTGCTGCCACAAAACCACCCTCAACTTTGTGGACTCGGTTTGGGAGATTTTTGGGGCATTGCTCAAAGGAATAAAAGTCGTGATTCTTCCCCACTTCTCAAGTGCCAATCATGAAGAAATGATTGGCTTCCTTCATGATGCAAAGGTGACTCGCATTATCCTTGTCCCATCATTGCTAAAAGCATTGCTCAACACTCGCCCAAATTTAGGGGAAGTCCTTCCCGATCTGAAAATTTGGACAGTAAGCGGAGAGCAATTAACGCGAAATCTTTTACATAAATTCAGAGCAAATGTGCCTGAAGGGATTTTACTGAATCTCTACGGAAGTACCGAAGTAGCAGGTGATGTCACTTGGGCTGAATTTGCTGGAGATATAGGAAACATAGAACGGGATGTGCCGATAGGTCAACCCATCCTCAATGCCGAAATTCACATCTTAGACGAGAATTTGCAGCCAGTTTTACCAGACGAAGTAGGCGAATTGTGGGTGGGAGGTATTGTGTTAGCACGGGGATACCACAGAAAGCCTCAAGAAACCAAAGCGCGATTCATTCCCAACCCATTTTATAGCAACGGTATTCTCTTCAAAACAGGAGACTTAGTAACAAGAGACAATAATGGCGTACTGTATTATATCGGTCGAGTTGACAATCAAGTAAAAATTCGGGGATTTCGAGTAGAGCTAGAGGAGATTGAAAAAGTCTTAGCGCATTTCCACCCAGAAATCTCCAATGTCACCGTTATCGTTCAAGAAAACGAGGAAACATCGGAAATAAAACAGCTAGTGGCGTTTGTTGCTCCTTCGACAGTTAATGTGGATGCAATGAAACAGTATGCCCTTTCTCAACTGCCCCATTATATGGTGCCTGCGAGAATCATTGCTGTAGATGAACTGCCCCTGACTCCCAACGGTAAAGTCGATCGCCAAGCCTTATCTGGCATGAGTGGGTGGAGGTTCAGAGTCATAGATTCTGAAAAGCTACCTCAAACCGAAACAGAAAAGTTGCTAGATCCAATTTGGCAGAATATGTTTCGTGTTTCACCTGTTAGCAGAGACGATGATTTCTTTCTTCTGGGTGGAGACTCTTTGTCTGTTGTATCTTTCCTAGAAAAACTGAACCAGGAATTTAAGGTACGCATTCCCCTTTCCAACTTTGTCAATGAGTCGTCCCTCGCATCTTTAGCAAAGCTTTTCGACGAATACAAACAGGAAAAACCATCTCTAGTAGTTGAAGTGTGCTTGAATGATTTTGAAATCGTTGCGTTCGAGGAGCAATATTTAGAACAGACTGTGGAATTAGTCAGCGAATCCTTCACCTCAAGAGAACCCTTGGGAGTTAGCTTGGGTCTTCAGAAAGAAGATTTTAATATATTTTCGGAAAAAATTTGTACAAACTGCCTGTCCGATAATTTATCCTTCGTGGCGTTGCATCGAATTTCTCGAAATGTGATTGGATTTTGTTTGAGTGAAGATTTTGCTAGTTCCCTGACGGGGGAATTTGAGATACCTGAGTTCTTGAATCCAATTTTTGCGCTCTTGGATTCTCTAGATCAACTGTATGTCAAAAGTTACGGGGAGGTGAAAGTAGGAGAGATTGTCCATGTATTTATGTCTGGTACGTCTTCCCATGTCGAAGGTACTGCTATTATCTTAGCTTTGGAAAAGAAGGTACTGGAAGTAGCAGCAAGTTTGAATTACAAGCGGGCTGTGACAACTTGTACCCATTCAGTTACAAGCTATATCGCTCAAGAGTTGGGATATCAACGAAGATATGCCGTGCAGTACGAGTCTTTTGAGTTTGAGAACAAGCGACTTTTTTCCAATGTTGTCGATCCTCATAAAGAAGCAGTGCTGTTTGAAAAAGTCCTTGAAAAACAATCATTCCATTGACATATACAGGAGAAAAATAATGGCTCGAATTAGACTGATGCACGCCAAGTTACATAATGTGCGCGTAACGGATGCAAATGTTAATTATGTCGGCAGCGTCACCATTGACAGTGAATTGATCGATAAGGTGGGAATTCTGCCTTTGCAGGAGGTGGAAATTTGGAATGTTAGCAATGGCAACCGCTTGTCAACCTACGTGTTGCCAGGAGAGCCAGGAAGTGGTGTCATTTGTCTGAATGGTGCAGCGGCTCATTTGTGCGATCCTGGAGATTTTGTGATTATTGCTGCTTATGAAGAATGCGATCGCGCGGAGGTATTCCGCACTGGACATGAGGCGCGGGTGGTGATTGCCGATGAACACAATCGCTGTAAAAAGTTTTTCTCCCAAACTTTAGCTCCCAGCCAGGGCAAACTCCTATTTGACTCCGATGCCAGCGAAACACCGGCAACAACCAATAGCTAGATCATATGCAGTTTAAACCTAAATCCCTAGGCTTCACCATAATCCTTGGTGTGTTGGCTGCATTACTACCGCTATCAATAGATATGGGACTACCAGCATTTCCTGCCATTGGTGCTTCACTAAATGCCTCTCCTGCGGCTGTAGGACTAACACTCAGTCTATTTATGGCTGGCTATGCTATATCGCAACTCGCCTTTGCTCCATTGTCCGATCGCTACGGGCGCAAACCAATCTTACTCATAGGCTGCGGACTTTTTACCTTTGCCAGTGCTGCTTGTGCGATCGCCCCATCAATTAATGCTCTCGTGGCTTGGCGCTTTTTTCAGGGTGCTGGTGCTGGTGCTGGTATGACGCTGATGTTGGCAATGGTTCGCGATCTGTTTGAAGGTGCTACTGCTCGCGTCCATCTCTCCAACATTAACCTAGTGATCGCCATAGCACCAATGATCGCACCAACTGTTGGCGGGAGCATATTGGCGATCGCTAATTGGCGAGCTATCTATGGGTTATTAGCTGTAGTAGGGCTGGTACTCATACTGGCTCTTGCACTCGGACTTGATGAATCAATTAAAAGTCGGGATCTAAATGCTATCAAACCACATCGGCTGATCGGAAATTATCTGCGTATTCTTAGTAACCAAGTTTGTATTGGATATGCTCTTGTCAATATGCTTAGTTTTGGATGTATGTTTGCCTACGTTGCGGGTTCATCACTTGTAATGATCAATGTTCTGAGGATCTCAACAACAACCTATGGGTTGATGTTTGCCTCAACTGCTATTGGTATTGTAGCTGGTTTGTTCACGAGTAAAATATTAAACATTCGTGGCATACCACCAGCACGATTGCTTAGCTTTGGGTTAGTATTTGCTGCTACCTCAGCTATTGCACTTGTAGTAGTGTCGGTGAGTGGTGCGGCTCAGTTACTCACACTATTACCTCTGCTGATAATTAACACCTTTTGTTATGGGGTAATTGCACCCAATGCTATCCATAATGCACTTCAATCAGTAGAAGATACTGCTGGTAGTGCCGCCGCATCGATCGGCTTTTTGGAGATGTTGGGTGGTTCATTAGCAAGTGTCCTAGTTAGCTTTTTGTTTGATGGACACACCGTAAATGTCATGTCTGAGGTAATGGCGTTATTTGCGATCGCTTCCCTTGCGACATATACTCAACTGCAATTTCATAAATAAACATCTCCGAAGAACAATTAAATTATGGTAGACAAATCTAAAAAAGATGGACTCGATGAGCCAAGAATCTGCCGTACTCAGCGTCGGCGGAGTGTCAACAAAAGACGAATCGAAAGCCAGGCTGTTTTGCTTCTCCCCCACTCCCCTCATCCCCCCTCCCCCCTCCCAACTCAAAACTCAAAACT
>DMYK01000527.1 GCA_003483675.1 Microcoleaceae cyanobacterium UBA11344 | reverse complement strand
TCTTGAATAAAGTCTTTTGCCCAGTAGTTATTGTTGACGTCAGAAAAAGCTGTTTGAGCAAAAGATGGGGCGGGATCTAGCATCGGGGCTGCGGTTCCTGCAATGGTTCCCAATGTTAATAAAACAGATGTACCGGATTTAATGCGATGAAATACAGACATTTTTAGATGCTCCAATTTACTGTTAGCAATTTATTAAAGGATTTGTCCTCTGTTATGTAATAATTATGCAACGATCTGATTTTGATTGCAGGGAAGATACGGTCTTTTAAAAAACAATAATTTTCTGGTATTTTCGGGATTTTAAAATACTTAAATTCCTTAAAGTCTTTATGTTCCTTATCTCCTTTATCTGCCTTGTCTCTGTGATTAACAGGATTTACGGACAAAGCCGTTTGAGTATAACTGCGAGTTCCCTTGACATTAGCTCGCGCACATGAGAATATTAGCTCTAGAGACACATCGCATCAACTAGAGAACAAAAATATGAGCGCAGACGAACATATCTTGCAATTACCTCATATAAGTTTAAAGAGCAGAATGCTACTGCCGGAAGAATCTGGAATATATTACGTTGTAGATGAAACATCCATAATTTGGTACATCGGAAAAGCAAAGAATCTACGCACCCGATGGACAGGTGACAGCCACCACAGACTCGATCAATTACAAAAGCAACGAAAAAAGCAGTTTACTATCTACTACGAATTATTGCCTGAATCGCTACTTGATCTTATCGAACAGCAGCGGATTGAACTTTACAGCCCGCAGTTAAATGGAACTCAAGTCAAGGCTAAGAAATTACGTCCCACAGAGACATTATTACGGGAAACGTTATTTACCCTTGCCCCTTACAGTTTTGTATTAGGTGTAGAATCAGCTCGAAAACTAGACATTGAATTCATCAAATATTCTATCAATTTGCAAGATAATTGGAGATTTAAAAAGGCTGTTTTGCCTCTAATTGTAATACACATTTGCATAAATCTAAGTGAATTAGGCGACAACTGGAAATCAGCAATACGTTTTCTCAAAACAATTTTTAGAAAGCGCAGTAATTATTATAATAATTGGGAGTTTGCTTATAAAGGTAAACCAGTTTATGAATTTGCTATGAGAAGATTGTTGGTCAATGGCTTCGCTATAGAAGTATATGCAATCGACAAAAAAGCATTAGAATACATTCAAGGCTACGATTTGACTCAAGTAGCAAAAGTAGAGATTAGGACTGTTGATGACGCTTCTTTAGCCATCCTAAAAAATAAGTGTTTGCTTGGGATTGCAGGGATATCATTGGCTAATGATAACGAAGATGTTCCATACGAAAAACTTAGTCGCAATGCTATAGAACGAATATATCCTTATAAACAAGATTTGGTTAAATTGCTTTTTAATGAAGATATCGATTTAAGTAAACTGCAAGTATTACCAAGAGAAAATACAAAAACTATTCGCGATAGTAATACAGGTCTGCTTGTAAGGTTAGCTAATCTTGCTAAGAAGAAGCAATATCTCACAGCATTGTTAACGGAACGCGGTATTGACTTAAATCGTTATCAGGTCAACAAGTATCTAGACTCTATACCAAAAGACGATAATTACATAGACAGCATCAGAGATCAAAGAATGACTATCTTTGTCAAGCCATTTTTTGAGGATATCAAAAAACCTTATTTGGCCGCAACAGTAGATAGAGTGTTTTGGTTACTGCTAGAAACCTATTTGTCTGATTTTGCTAAAGTAAAGCTGAACGAAGAAGAAGGATATATAAACAAAGCGTATATATCGTCTGGAAATTTTATAGCTATAGTAACTGTCACCTTAAATGGGAAATGGAAAGCAGATATTCCGTTTGGTTCTAAAGATAATATGTCGTACAATGCAAGTATAGATGCGATCGCAAGTCTCTTACAGGCAAGCGGAATACCTAAGCTGAAGTTCTCATTCACACNNTATACGCACATAGCTGTTTGCAAAAGAAAGAGTTGTGGTAGGGTGCGTCAGGTTTTATGTTCTAAATTTGCACAAAAATTATGATTCTGACGCACCGTTTGTTTCCAGGTGCGTCAGTTGTGAGATTGTTNNTGTTGGTTTGGATCGAAAATAATCGTAGCTGACGCACCCTACTTCATTGTCTAATGACTGATACTTGCGATCGGCTCCCAACTGATCACATCTTCAAATAAAGCTTGATACCCCGCTACATTGGGATGAAGCCCATCTGCAATCAGGCGCGATCGCCACCAATCACTGCCCCGGTTTATCCAGGTATCAAAAATATCTAAATAGGGAATTCCCCGCAACTGACAAGCTAATTTCGTTGCTTCCTTGTACCGATATTGGTCGGTATGATTGTAATACAAACAATCTTGAAAAGGCATTTTACTTTCATCAATCGGCACCATCCCGACAAATATTACCGGGCAAAGTTGTTGGGACAGGTTTAATAAATTATCCAAAACTGTTTTAAAATGTTCAAAATCCGTGTAGCTGCGCCCCGTCGGCGATTGCACTCTCGCCGAATCGTTGAGGCCTACCGAAAGTATAATGGCATCCGGGACGCGATTTCTGAGCTCGCCGCGGTGACGAAACTCGTTTTCTAGCCGCTGGGCGACTTGATAAGCCTGATCGCCCCGCACTCCCAAATTGTAGAGCACGTGCCCAGGGCTGTCGGGACACATCCACTGTCGCCGCAGCCTTTCTACCCAGCCGCCGCCCACACCATCGCCGAAACCGTAGATTAAACTGTCTCCGAAAGCTACCAATTTGAGGGGATGAGAATTGCTCCGATGTAATTGAGGAAAGGAATAGGCTGTCGCTACCTGCATAAGCAATGATACTCAGTAAATAATTTACCAATTTTGACATAGTGACATACTCCTACACCAACACAAGCTGTCACCATTGGTGTAGGCTTCTCAGTGACTCCCGGTATCCCGTCGGACATTAACTGAGCTTTAAGAACGGAATGCCCTACCGCTCTGTTTTTTATATTGATAGCTGCATTTTTATCGCGATCTAGACAGCACCCGCAATCAGGACAATCGTGCCATCTTTCCGGCAGTTGTTTAGGCACTTTCTCGCCGCAATTTGAGCAATCTTGTGATGTGTTATAGGCCCTTACTGGGACTACCAACAAACCAGCATTTACGGCTTTGTTTGCAAGTATTGACAGGAAGCTTGACCACCCAGCATCTAACACAGATTTAGCCAATCTTGTGAGAGCAAGTCCTTTGATGTTCAAGTCTTCAACTGCAATAACATCATATTTTTTCAATAAATCCTTGGCAGTTTTGACAGGAAAATCTTTGCGTCGATCCGTAACTTTCTTGTGTTGCTTGCCCAGTTGCTTGACCGCTTTTTGTCTGCGATTACTCCCTTTCTTGCGCCGTGAAACACGTTTTTGAATAACTCGCAATCGTTTTTGAGCTTGGCGGTACTGTTGAGGAATGGCAACAGTTTCACCTTCAGAAGTTGTCAAAAACTCCTTGAAACCTACATCAATTCCAGTGTTATCTGCGTTGAAATCAGGCAAGATTGCAGGAACAGTCTTGTCTTCTAGGGAGAGCGTTATGTAATAGCCGTCAGTTGTTTTAGTTACGGAAGCGGTTTTAACCTTGAATCTATCAGGTAGAGAACGATGCAAGATTACCTGAGCTTTTCCGAACATTGGCAAATTAATTAGGTTGTCTTGCAAGCACCCGTCTTTGATCTGAGGATAGGTAAACGTGCGGGAACGACTACGGGGTTTAAATCTCGGTCTACCGCTACGTTTTCCATTGCTATCACCTTTTAGGAAACGGTCAAAAGTTACTTTAACTCGTTTAACTACATCTTGGAGGACTTGAGAATAAATCTCGGCATACCAAGGATGAGATTTTTTGAGTTGAGGTAGCGTCTTTTTCTGACTGTAATAATCTGGGTTGTTCCGTAATTCAGGTAGGTGACAAACTTTCTTGACAGGCGTTAATGGGAGAACGGTTTTGTTCATACCAGTTAAATCTATCAGCCCAAAAATAGTTATATTGGCTACACAACATCGACAGCCATCTGTCAATCTCTGCAATTTGGTGTTTTGTTGGACGTAATCGGTACTGGTATGCAGTTCTCGTTTATTTGTACTCCTGTCGATCGACCTAGTAACAGTATACTCTAGTAATTGGTCAACTCCGACCTAACGTTGACCCACCTATCCATCCCAACACCAATATGAGTACAGGTATCGCGCGAGGGATTCCGGCAGTTTCAGCTAAACTAGAATGTAACATCAGATCAAGTAGGTAGTCTCATGCAGAAGCGTCCAATTTTCGATTCAACTCAGCTAACTCGTCGGGCGGAAGAGCTGATCAGTGCTGCTTCCAACCGATACCGGATTACGGTGCAAGTGGCGAACCGCGCCAAACGCCGCCGCTATGAAGATTTTGACAATATGGACGAGCACCAAATGAAACCGGTGATGCGGGCGATATTTGAGATGTCTGATGAGTTGACTCAGCCAGAAATTATCGGCGATATCTAAACTTGGGTAGTTTTGAGTTGTAGGGGCAATCCCCCGTGGTTGCCCCAAGTTTTGAATTGGGGAGAGTAGTTTTGAGTAATTCTCGCTCCTAACTTAATAAGTAAGCGCACCTCAAAAAACAGAATACCCAGCTCCCCGACAACTTCTGCGAAGTCGGGTATCTAAAAGAAGAAGATTTTACGTTTAATTAGATTAAACAAAATATCAAAACCGTGAAGAAATTAAAGCAGGGCTTGAGTTTTTTATTCGTTATTTTGAGTGTGGCGATTTTCACGCTTTTGAGCTGGGTATTGGAATCGGGGGAACTTAGACTTTCCGCTGTAGAACCTTCGCTGCTACCGAGTCAAGAGTCTGTTTCTGTGCAACGAGTTGCTCAACAATCCGCGCCGCAGCAAGTGAGGGCACAAGATGCGTGGAAATTTGTGTATGAACAATTGCCTGATTTGCCGATCGAAAATAATTACATTTCTCAAGAAACTGGAAAAGTAGACCCCAATAATACTTTAGTCGGACGGTTGATTCGATATCATGTGTTTGTCAAAGGACGGCCGCCCAATTATCGCTTTGATTGGAAGTTGAGTTTAGCTGACTATTTGGGAGCTACTCCCGATTATTTAGTCGAAAGTGTTTATCCCGGTAAGGACGTTTTGCGTGAAAATCCGATGGAGCGCGATCGGGCTGCGATTCAAAGTTTAAATAGAACTCAGCGGGATGCTTTGGTTCAAGCTTTGGTTGATGTTTTTAGTGGGAATTCCGGGCGATCGCGCGCACCGACGACGGGGGGAAAACCAGAGGAGCGATCGAACTCGCCGACAATACCGCAGCCGCAGCCCGGAGATGCAAAGTTGCTGGCACCTTAAGATTTTGTTTCAGTTAGTTCGCGATCGCACGGGGTGGTCAGAAACCGGGTTTTTGACGAGAAGAGTGCGTTACAGCCCACAGAAACGGGCAAACAACCGGTTTCTTTGGTATTTATGACTAATTTCTACTAATCTAAAATCCCAAATCTCAAATCTAAAATTGAAACATGGATCGAGTAATTAAGACTGGTGACGGATGGCGTTTGGGATGGCACCCGGATGCGGCGGAGTTTCAGGGTTTGGTGGGGGGGGATGATTGGGCGATCGAGCTAACCGAGGCTGAGTTGAACGATTTTTGCCGACTGTTAGCACAGTTAGCCACCACCATGAGTCAAATGGCGAGTGAGTTGATGGATGAGGAAAAAATCGCCATTGAAGCCGAAAGCGATTTACTGTGGGTGCTGGTAGAAGGCTATCCCCAAGCTTACAGCGTGCAGTTGATCTTGAGTGCTGGTAGGAGGTGCGAGGGTTTTTGGTCGATCGCGGCCGCGCCCGGTTTGGTGCAAGCCACAAAAGTTTTAAAAGTTTTTTGACTTTTTTTGACTTTTTTTGAATTTCATGATATGCTGTTAAAGCTGTCGGGACGTAGCGCAGCTTGGTAGCGCACTACTTTGGGGTAGTAGGGGTCGCAGGTTCAAATCCTGTCGTTCCGATTCAGGAAACCCGCTCATTGAGCGGGTTTTACTGTTTTTATACGCAAATTGCTTTCTTTTGCGGTTCTCACTCTTGGGGTGACAGAATGTGGCAGTCCCAGTCATTCAGACAGCAGGACAGTAACGTCCATAATAGTGGCTTAGGGCCAAATCGGGTGAGTGCGATCGCGATCGGTATGGGTGACTCTGGCGAGGGTAGGTACCCTAGGGGGCTTGAGTTGTTACAGTTATTAACCATCACGAACAGTTTTCTATCTGTCCAAAGTCCAATCATGTAAGCATTATGCCGAATAATTTGTTTATTATAGAGAAGATTCTCTTGAGATGGGTATAACTTCACTCTCGCATGATTGCTCTTAGCAAGTTCCAGCGCTATCTGCAAAGTATCTGTTCCTGCTCCGATTACAAGCAGTGGTGGGCAAATAGCGTTTTTGCTGATACAGATCGGGAACAGTTAGCGATGTGCCTAACTCTCAAATAGAGTCGAGGCAATGGAGTCCGGCTCTTCTGATAATTGTCTGAAAATTAGAGTGCTTTTACCACATGACCCAAAAACCACATCAATCTGAAAATTTAGAAGCCGATGTAAATCGTCTACTGCGGCTGTTGAAGAAGGAGCCATCTTTGAGAGGGAAGCACGATATTGCCGCAATTAAAACTTCCCGTGATCAGGCAATTGCCCCTAGGTTCGAGATTGTTTTTGCTGGGACGTACAGTGCTGGTAAGTCAATGCTGATCAATGCCTTGTTAGGGCAAGACTTGCTTTACAGCAGTACAGGTCATGCTACTGGGATCGAATGCTACATAGAGTATGCCCAGTCGTCAGAGGAAGAACGAGTTGAACTTACATTTCTTAGCGTCTTAGAACTACAGGAAGAGGTCAAGGACAGATCTGAAAAGCTGGAACTAAACGAAAAGCTGGAACTAAACTTAGTTGACATTACTCAAGAGGTGGTAACTCAAAAGTTAAAGCAACAATGTCAAAAAATTACTGGAGATCATAAGGGCTCTGGGAAAACCGAGAAGGAAGACGAAGCAGATGGACTACTAGCATTATTGGATGGATTTGAGGCTAACCGCAAATACATCGACCAATCAAAAAATAACACTTATGGGATGGACGAGTTAGGTCTTTCCAACAAGGATGCACATGATTATGCTCGTCGCGGCACAAACAGTGCTGTTCTCAAGCGCATTAAATACTATTGCCATTATCCCCTGTTGGAGGATGGCAACGTCCTAGTTGACTTGCCAGGGATCGATGCCCCAGTGTTAAGAGATGCAAAATTAACCTATCGCAAGGTTGAAGACCCCAACACCTCAGCCGTTATCTGTGTGATGAAGGCAGATCAAGAAGGAGAAATAGAGACATCGGAAAAAGAATTAATAAGAGTAATACGGGAAAACCCAGGAATTGGCGATCGCGTCTTCTACGTCTTTAACCGCATCGACAAAACTTGGCGTGACCCCAAGCTGAAACAAGAACTGGACGAACTGATTAGCGAAGACTTCAGTAATACGCGAAGGGGGATTTATGAAACTAGCGCTCTGCTAGGTTTCTGGGCTAGTCAACTCAAAAATACAAGTGAAAGCGATCGCTGGGGACTAAATAGTATATTTAAAGCCGAAACCAGTAAAGGCCCAGACGGGGTTGAAAGAACCCCTTCATTTGTCTTGGAGTTCCTTGATTATTGTGATTCCGACAAACTACCAGTTGATAAATTTACGGATATTGTACGGCGTAAAACTCAAAGTAAAAATGAGCAATATTTGGAAATTATTAATCGTTATAAAACCAGTATAATCGAGCAGTTACTTCAGGATAGCGGGATTCAGGAATTTAGGAATGCTATCACGCGCTATCTGACCGAGGAAAAGCGACCAGAATTATTTGCCAACCTAGCTAGTGATATTAGCCAACTCTGTAACGACTTGTGTGAATCTTACTTAGAAGAGCGCTGTCAGTGGAAAAATAAACCTGCCGATATTGCAGCAATGACAGAACGGGATTTGGCACAGATCGAGAAAGAAGTATGGGAGGTTGGGGAAGCCTTTTACAGACAAATCGAAAAAGAGATTCAACTATTAGTAATGGATACCTGCGAAGATTTTAAGCAAGATTTCAACAATCTTCACCAGAAGATGCAAGATAATCTCACCGAGTTGATAAAAAACTTTTCTATATTAGATGCCTTCGCCAATACCTGCCGCAATCATCGTCATGTCACAGCACCATTAGTAGCCGTTTTGGGACAAGCCTTCTATGACATTGCCAATGGATTAGAGAATGTTCTGGTTAAGGAATCAGAAATTTTGATTGCTAGTTTTTTCCAACGCTTGATTAAGCAAGTACGCAAGCAAAAATACTACCGTCAGCTTGGTAATTTGTTGTTAGGTGATGATTGTGAAATTGTCCAAGAGCTACAGGATATAGAAAAAAAAGTTATCGAGGGAGTCAAGGTTTTAGCTCGCGCAGAATGTGTTTTTTATATCATCGAAAGCCCAGACCTTTATGATTACGAAGATAGTGTTTGGCTCTATCAGTTCCGTGAAACTTTGCAAGAAGCATCTAAGAGCAGAGATGTCAAGCGCATGGTGGAAGCAGAAGAACCTATACGTCAACTGCTAGAGATTGATTTTCAAGCTAAATTTAAACAAACAATAGAAGTTAATTTTGGTTTAAAAATTATCAAAATGCTGAATGAATATCTGTTATCAATGGCTGAAAATAAACGGCAATTGATTTGGCAGCAGTCCGCTCGCGCTCGCACCAACAAACGGCAAACTATAGAAAAAGAGGCTCAAGCGAAAATCGACGAGCGTAACCGGAAGTTGAGAGAAGTTGAGGTAAAAATTGCCGACTATAACCAAGCAGTTGCAGGTATAAATAGCTGCTTAGAGGCTATGAAATTAGACGACTACAAGCTGCCTACAATACCTGAAGATCATTCGAGTGCCACGCCAGTTTTTATTGACGTAAATTCTGTAGAGTCAAATAACATCCCACCAGAATCTACTTCCAGTTTAGGCTCAGAAAATGATTCAAGTGCGACACAAAGTTATACTGAGACAAATTTTGTAGAATCAGATGACAGCACGAACCTTGTAGCAAGTCTCGTGCGACCTAATTCCTTGGCTGCTCAATCCGAAAGATTCAACCAATTAGAGAGAGGAAATTTGGTGTGTTGTACAGTCACTTCTGTTACAGATCGTGTTGTATATGTCAAGGTTGATTCTTTTAAAAACGGAGAGAAATACGTAGAAATTAATGAGCTTAAGCAGGGGTCATTACATATAGGACAGGTAAGTGAGGAATATCTTGACTCTCTTATTGATATATTTGAAGAAGGTGAGGCAATTAAGGCAATAGTTTTGGCTATAGACGATGGTAATGGGCGAATTTCTTTATCCACTAGGGTTCTTGAAATTAGTAAGGGTGAAATAATTAAGAAAAAGAAAGAAGTGATGGATAATGCAGAGAAGCGCGTCACACGAGCCTTGAAAAAACTGCCTAAGCTATAAGCATTTGTGCGGGGAGGCATTGGCAATATGCCCCCACATGACAAGCAGGGAAGTATCTGATTTTATAATCTCTACCAGCAAGAAATGTCTTTGATTAGAAAAACTCCACGAATTTTAATTCCACCAAAGGTGAGGAAACTTGTTTTTGAGCGCGATGGGAATTGCTGCAAAAGCTGCGACAAGAATGACCAAGAGACTAATCTTACGATCGATCACATTATTCCCTTAGCTCTTGGGGGCTCAAATGACATCAGCAACCTGCAAACGCTTTGCTTCGATTGCAATAGACGAAAGAAAGACCGCATTGACCTCCGGTTCAAGCGTAGATTCAGTAAATGAAAAGGAAAAAGTATGCCTGAAATAACTCCTAACTATTGGCCGACTATTTTGGGTACAAGCATAGCTGTTTTATGGTTTATTCATACAGGCTTATCAATTGGATTTAGCAAACAATATGATAATTATCTATCAATTTTGATCAATTTATTTAATAAAAAACCCATACTATTACCTTCAATAATAGTGTTAATATCTCCGTTTATATTAACTCGTCTTGCGCTGCCTGAGTATGAACTAACCGGAGCGTTTAAACAGGATTTACTTTTGTTCTAGGTGTAGTGGCCAGGGGAAAATAAAAATCAGATTCAAGAAAAAGAGATAGGATTTTAGTAAACTCTCTTTTGGTAGAGTCCTGGGATAACCTGCGGAAATTGAACATAAATGAAACAAGAATTCAAGAGAAATTCGAGTCTCGCTTATTACTAAGATCAACAAGGTAGAATCTATGCTGGCACAGGCTGCACTGAATAATCGATCGCAAAATCTAGAGCCGCCTCCTGGTAAAATTGTCCCAAGACCTCAAATAAATTCACAACAGGTTCTTCATCTCCTGACTGTAAAGGAAACAAGAATTGGGGAATTGATTCTCGCACATTAAGCGATCGGCAAAATAACAATCGCAGCGATCGTCTCTATGCAGTCTCTCCCTCTACAATTTTAATTTCCTCTGCCGTCAATTCGTACA
>DMYK01000638.1:3099-13428 GCA_003483675.1 Microcoleaceae cyanobacterium UBA11344 | reverse complement strand
CGGATCGGAGCCCGAAAAATCCGAAAAATACGATCGTTTCGGTAACGCTTCCGGGATCTGGCCCGGCGAAGCCTCCTTTCGAGCAGCTAGAACTTGAATTTGAACCGACGGCGGCATCGTTTGAGGTTGAGGAACAGAATGATTATGCAGAGATGTCTGTAGCCGAGAATGCCCGGCCTGAATTTTTTGAGGAGGTTGAGGCGGATATTTACGACGAGAGTTCGAGGGACGAAACTGATTATTTTGAGCCAATTTCGGAGTCGGAAATCAGCGATCGGGCGATCGAATTAATGGAATCAATGGAATCAATGGAATCGATCGCATCAATGGAATCGATCGAATCAATGGAATCGATCGAATCAATGGAATCGATCAAATCAATGGAATCGATCGAATCGGAGGAGCCTGCGATCAACCGTCGTCGCCGCCGTCGCTCCTCTGCCCTCTTGGATGAGTGACATGAAGGAAGAAGGAAGAGGGAAGAAGGCCCTTCGACTACGCTCAGGAACCGGGAAGAAACAAGAGGGCAGAAACAGGGAGGAAGAAGTAGAAATTTTTACTCTTTTCCCCTCTTTTCATCTCCCACTCCCGCCCTCTTCTCCCCTCCCCCTCTCTCCCTTTCCCTCGCCCTCTCCCCACTCCCAGATCATTGCAGGTGTGGATGAAGTCGGGCGAGGGGCTTTGTTCGGGCCTGTGGTGGCGGCGGCTTGCATTTTGCCGATTTCGCTTTTGGATGAGTTGGCAAGTTGCGGGGTGCGAGATAGCAAGCAGTTGAGCGCCGCCAACCGGAGTCGGTTAGCTGTGAAAATCCGGGAGGTGGCNNGTTGACTGTCAAATTGGTGTGGCTTCGGTTACGGAAATCGATCGCCTGAATATTTTGCAGGCTTCTTTGTTGGCGATGAAGCGGGCGATTTTGAAGCTGAATGTTACTCCTGATTTGTGTTTGGTTGATGGGAATCAAAGGATTCCCAATTTGTCGATCGAGCAAGAGACGATGGTGAAGGGTGATTCGCGATCGATTCAGATTGCTGCTGCTAGTATTGTGGCGAAAGTGTGGCGCGATGAATTAATTGTGCGCTTGGCTGTTAAGTATCCTGAATATGACTTGACAAATAACAAGGGATATGGTACCGCTAAACATAAATTGGGGTTGGAACTTTACGGGCGATCGGCTTTTCACCGATTATCATTTAGCCCTTGTCGAAAATCTGACAATAATGACGCACAACCTAGCTAAACAATCTTAATTTAACCTCTTCAACAGGATATATCCTATGTTAACAATTCCCGGCTATCGCATCATTGAGCAAATTTACAACGGCTCTAAAACCCAGGTTTATCGAGGTGTTTCTGAGTGCAACCAAAAAGTCATTATCAAACTGCTCAAAACTGAGTATCCCACTTTTAGCGAACTCGTGCAGTTTCGGAATCAGTACAGCATTACCAAAAATCTTGACCTGACGGGAATTGTCAAACCGATTGCACTCTTAAACTACCGCAATGCTTTTGCTCTGGTAATGGAGGATGTTGGTGGTGTTTCCCTTGCTGAGTATACTGCTAATGCAGACAGGAATGATTCGGGGGATTCATCAAGTAATTCTGAGGTTTCCTCCCCCCAGATTTCGCCCCTAGCGCTAGATGAATTTTTGCCGATCGCAATTCAGGTTGTCCAAAGCATAGAAGGACTATATCACAACCGAATTATTCACAAAGATATCAAGCCCCAGAATATTATCATCAACCCGGAAACTCAAGAAGTTAAATTAATTGACTTCAGCATTTCCTCACTTTTACCCAGAGAAAACCAGGAAATTCAAAATCCAAACGTCTTAGAAGGAACCCTAGCTTATATGTCCCCAGAACAGACGGGACGCATGAATCGGGGACTTGATTACCGCACCGACTTTTACTCGCTGGGAGTCACGTTTTATGAACTACTAACAGGGCAATTACCCTTTAACTCGATCGAGCCAATGTCGCTAGTTCACTGTCATATTGCCAGGATACCAACACCTCCCATAGAACTGCGTCCAACTATCCCGGTGATGCTGAATAACATGATTATGAAATTGATGGCAAAAACTCCAGAATTACGCTATCAAAGTGCTATTGGACTGCGATATGACTTAGAAACTTGCTGGCAGGAATGGCAAGAAAATGGGAAGATTAGCGAGTTTGCCTTGGGGAATCGGGATATTTGCGATCGCTTCGTCATTCCCGAAAAACTCTACGGTAGAGAAACAGAAGTTAAAGCCCTATTAGACGCCTTCGATCGCATCAGCGAAGGCCCTTGCGAAATCATGCTAGTGGCGGGATTTTCTGGCATCGGTAAAACTGCTGTAGTGAATGAAGTTCACAAACCCATTGTCCGCCAACGGGGTTACTTTATTAAAGGAAAATTTGACCAATTCAAGCGCGATATACCCTTCTCTTCCTGGGTGCAAGCATTCCAGAATTTAATGCGGCAATTACTTACCGAAAGTGCTAGTGAGGTGCATAATTGGCAAGTCAAAATATTAGAGGCTTTGGGCGAAAATGGTCAAGTCATTATTGATGTAATTCCCGAATTAGAACGACTAATTGGCCAACAGCCAGAAGTTGCAGAACTAGAAGGAACTGCCGCTCAAAATCGCTTCAATCTATTATTGCAAAAATTCATCAGAGTGTTCGCAACAAAAGAACATCCTTTAGTGATTTTCTTGGATGATTTGCAATGGGCAGACTCGGCTTCATTGAAGCTAATGCAATTGTTGATGAGTGAAACAGATACCCGCTATCTGTTGTTAATGGGAGCGTATCGAGACAATGAAGTTTTTCCCGCACATCCACTGATGCTAACTTTGGATGAGATTCGCAAAGAGTCGGCGACAGTCAACCAAATTACTTTAGCACCCCTAGACCAACATTCCCTAAATCGCCTGATTGCCGATACCCTGAGTTGTCCACCAGCAAGGGCGATTCCTCTGACAGAATTAGTATTCGCTAAAACCAAAGGTAATCCTTTCTTTGCGACTCAATTCCTCAAATCACTCCAGAACGATGGATTAATATCATTTGATTTTACCCCCCCAACCCCCCCTTACCAAGGGGGGGCAAGCTTGCCAACCCCCCCTTACCAAGGGGGGGCAAGGGGGGGTTGGCAATGTGATATTGCCCAAGTGAAGGCGCTGGAATTGACCGATGATGTGGTCGAGTTTATGGCGATTCAGTTGCAAAAGTTGCCCATAAATACTCAGGAAGTTTTGAAACTTGCAGCTTGTATTGGCAACGAATTTGAGTTAGCAACTCTGGCAATTGTCCATGAAAAATCTCAGGCTGAAACAGCGGCTGATTTGTGGAAAGCTTTGCAAGAAGGGTTAGTTATTCCGATTACTGAAGTTTACAAGTTTTTTCAAGACTCGGAATCAGTTGCAGTTGCACAAGCGTCTGATTTATCGGTTCCCTACAAGTTTTTACATGACCGAGTGCAGCAAGCTGCTTATTCTCTGATTCCCGAATCCCAGAAACAGTCAACCCATCTCGAAATTGGGCAACTGCTGCTGCAAAAAATCCCTTCAGAAGCCAGAGAAAAGCGCATTTTTGAGCTAGTTGGTCAATTAAACTATGGAACGGCTTTAATTACCGAGCAAAGCGAACGAGATGAATTAGCTAGACTGAATCTGATTGCGACTCGCAAAGCCAGAGCCGCCACAGCTTACCAAGCGGGTCGCGAATATGCTTCAGTTGGCTTATCTTTGCTAGGAGAAAAGGCTTGGCAGCGACAATACGAAATGACGATCGAGTTCCATGACGCTGCGGCTGAATTGGCATCGCTCTGTGGTGACTTTGAGGCAATGGAACAGTTCATTGAGAGGGTCATTGCCCAGGCAAAATCGTTACTAGAACAGGTTAATGTTTACCGAATTAAGATTCAGGCAAAAGTCTCCCAGACCCAACTAACCGAAGCCATTTTGATTGCCAGACAACTTTTGCAAAAATTAGGTGTCACCTTTCCTGAAACGCCCACACAAAAAGATACTCAACAGATAACGGCAGAAATCGAACAACTGATTGGAGACAGGGAAATCGAAGACTTGGTTCACCTGCCGATGATGACTGATGAAGAAAAAATCGCCATTGTGCAGATTGTCAATCGCATCATCCCGGCTGCTTACTTCTCTGATTTTCTTTTGTATCCCTTATTGATATCCTTGTCAGTCAAGCTATCCATTCAATATGGAAATACACCAGCTTCAGCCTTTGCTTATTGTTCCTATAGCATCATTGCCTGCAATCTTTTGCAAGATGTGGATACCGGAGTAAAGTTTGGTCAGTTGGCACTCCAAGTCGTCTCCAAACTGGATGCTAAAGCTTTTAAGCCAGAGGTATTAGTTACGGTCGGGTTATTCACCGTACATCGCAAATCCCATATTAAAGAAACGCTACCGATCTTGCAAGAGAGTTATGCGACGACGCTAGAAGTAGGCAACCTAGAAATGGCAGGATATAGCGCCCAAAATTTTTGTCTCAATGCTTTTTGGTGTGGTCAGCGTCTTGACACCTTGGAGCAAGAAGCTCGCGCCTACTGTAATGGGTTGGTGCAATTCAAGCAATTGACCGCAGCGAATTGGTGTCGAATTCATTGGCAATCGACTTTAAATTTGCTAGGGGTTGAAGAGTCTCCTAGCCTGTTGTCTGGAGCGGCTCTGTGTGAATCAGAATTCTTGCCCGTACTCCTAGAGGCGAATAATTTATTTGGGTTATTTTTCTTTTATTTATATAAACTGACGCTTTGTTACCTATTTGGGGAAATCGCATCCGCTAAAAACCATGCTGTTGAAGTCAGTCGTTATCTCTTGTCTGCAACTGGAACGGTTGGTGAGCCTGCATTTTATCTCTATGACTCTTTGAGTGTTCTAGCCGTTTTGAGTCTGGAATCAGAGGAGACATCAGAGATATTCAAAAAGGTGGAACAAAACCAAACAAAACTGCAACAGTATTGGGCGCACTATGCTCCCATGAATCACCAACATAAGGTCGATTTAGTAGAAGCGGAAAAATGCCGAGTTTTAGGACAGAAAGTAGCAGCCATCGAGCTATATGACAAGGCAATTGCTGGAGCGAAAGAAAACGAGTACATCAATGAAGAAGCCCTCGCCAACGAACTCGCCGCCAAGTTTTATTTAGACTGGGGTAAAGAGAAAATTGCCCAAGTGTATTTAACTGAGGCCTACTACGCCTATGCACGCTGGGGAGCCAAAGCCAAAGTTGAGGATTTAGAAAAGCGCTACCCTCAATTACTCGCGCCTATTTTTAATCAGAAAACGAGCTTAAAAATAGGCGATACAATTGCCCAAATGATGACTGGAACTGTCGCAAGTACGAGTTCTGGTGGATCACAAATTCTGGACTTGGCAACAGTAATCAAAGCATCTCAATCGCTGTCAGGCGAAATTAATCTCGATAAACTGCTCTCCACTTTGATGCAAGTGATGATTGAGAATGCGGGAGCAGAAAAAGGAGCGATGATTTTGATAGAAAGAGATTCATTCTTGCTGGCTGCTCAATGTTTGAACAGTAAATCGTGCAACTTACTCTCAACTCCCGTTGTTGACTCTCAGGAAATTCCGATCGCCATTATTAACTATGTCTCGCGCACCCAAGAAACCTTGGTAATAAATGATGCCACTACCGAGGCTACCTTTGCTGCTGACTCTTATATCATCCAGCATCAACCAAAGTCGGTTTTGTGTCTGCCGATTCAACATCAAGGAAAGCCGATCGCCATTCTGTACCTAGAAAATAATCTCGTGACAAATGCCTTTACTCCCCATCGCTTGGCAGTCTTAAAAATCTTAGCCTCTCAAGCGGCAATTTCGATGGAAAATGCCCAACTTTATGCTAATTTAGAAACTAAAGTAGAGGAACGAACCCAAGAACTTTCACAGGCTTTAAACAATCTCCAATCAACCCAAGAGGAACTGATTCAATCGGAAAAAATGGCAGCATTAGGACAACTGGTGGCGGGAGTGGCCCATGAAATCAATACACCCTTGGGGGCAATCTGTTCCTCCGTGGGTTATATGAGCGATTTCTTGAATCAAAATCTCAATCAACTTCCCTCGTTTTTTCAATCACTATCCCCACAACGCCAACAGCAATTTATCGAGATGTTGGAGCGATCGCAACAAAATACTACCACTGTATCGGGTCGAGAACGTCGCCAATTGAGGAAAGCTATTATCAGCCAACTACAAGCTCAAGGCATGACTGAGGCTGATTCTGTGGCGAATCTGCTGCTAGATTTGGGCATTTGCGATCGGCTCGAACCTTTTCTCTCTATATTCCAAGATGCGGAGTGCGAAAACTTCCTCAAAACGGTGCGCCAGTTTGTCCGTTTGCAAGAAAGCACGCGAGACATTAAAATTGCTTCTGAAAGAGCGGCAAAAATTGTCTTTGCACTAAAAACTTATGCCCGATTTAACCAAACGGGAGAAACCATTGAAGCGAATATTATTGATGGAATTGAAGTTGTTTTAACCCTCTATCAAAATCAACTTAAACAGGGAGTACAGGTAATTCGTAATTATCAAGAGTTGCCCCAGATTCGCTGCTACTTTGATGAACTAAATCAAGTTTGGACGAATTTAATTCATAACGGATTGCAAGCCATGAATAACCGGGGAATTTTGACCATTGATGCCAGGGAGCAAAATGGCTGTATACTGGTGAGTGTTACTGATAGCGGTGAGGGGATTCCTGAAGAAGTTAAGCCGAAAATATTTCAGCCTTTCTTTACGACTAAACCACCCGGAGAAGGTAGTGGTTTAGGACTGGATATCGTTAGGAGGATTGTGGAAAAACATCGAGGTATTATTGAATTTGAATCTATTCCTGGTCAAACTACTTTTACTGTCTCTTTACCGATAAATAGCTAGCCCATAATAAATGTCACTTGTAGTCGAGTCTCGATCCCCCCTAACCCCCCTTAATAAGGGGGGGACAAGAGCATCAATAGCCAGCCTTAAGCTGGAACATATAACCTACAAAGAACCCAAAATGCCCAAACTATCCATTTTATGTGTTGATGACGAAGTGATTATTCTCAATAGTCTGCTACGGCAACTGCAAGCCGCCTTTGGCGATCGCTATGTCTATGAGACTTCGGAAAATGCTGAGGAAGCCCTCGAAATTATTGAAGAATTACAAGCAGAAAGTACAGATGTAATTGTGATAGTTTCTGACTGGTTAATGCCAGGTATGAAGGGTGATGAATTTCTGATTGAAGTTCAGAAAAAATTCCCCAATGTGGTCAAAATATTATTGACTGGACAAGCAGATGAAGCAGCAGTAGAACGGGCAAAAAAACAGGCTAATCTTCATCGCTATCTCCAAAAGCCTTGGAGCGAACAGGAATTAATTGCTTGTATTCAAGAAGGATTGGCAAAATTATGATTAAACCTGTGATTATCTGTATTGACGACGATCAGACTGTGCTGGATAGTTTGATGAGGGAATTATCAGTAAATTTCGGAGATCGGTTTGAGATTGAAACAGCTATGGGCGGGCTTGAAGCTTTAGAATTGGTCGAAGATTTGCTCGCAGAGGAATGCGAAATTGCTGTGGTAATCGCCGACTATATTATGCCGGATATGAAAGGGGATGAAGTTTTAAAACGTATCCATGAGCGATCGCCCAATACGCTCAAAATTATGCTAACCGGTCAAGCTACTATAGAAGGAGTCAGCAATGCAGTTAATTCTGCTCAACTCTATCGCTATATTGCCAAGCCTTGGGTAAGTTCACAACTCAATTTAACCCTCCAAGAAGCGCTAAAAATTTATTGGCTAGAGCACCAGTTGGCAGAACAAAATGCCCAACTTAGAGCCAGTGAGCGTCGTCTGGCTCAGTTTTTGGAAGCGATGCCTATAGGGGTATCTGTCCACGATGCAACGGGAAAAACAACCTACGCCAATCGTAAAGCAAAGGAATTATTAGGGATTGAACTGTTACCGGAATCGACCATCGAGCAGTTGTCTCCTATGTATCAAGTTTATCGCACTGGCACCGGACAATTGTATCCTAATAATGAGTTGCCGATTGTGCGATCGCTCGCGGGAGAAACGGTGCGTGCGGAAGATTTGGAATTGCATCAACTGGATCGGATTATTCCCTTGGAGGTTTCGACGACACCAATCTCGAACGAAACGGGAAATATTACTTATGCAATTTGTACTTTCCAAGATATCAGCGATCGCCAACGAGCAGAATCCGATCGCCTGCGTCTCGCCCAAGAAAGGGAAGCTAAGAATGTTGCTTTGCGGATGCATCGAGAAATTGAGGCAAAAAACCAAGAATTAGCCAATACTTTACAACAATTGCAAGCCACTCAGCAACAATTAATCGAGTCGGAAAAAATGGCTGCGCTGGGACAATTGGTGGCGGGAGTTGCCCATGAAATCAATAACCCTATAGGTGCTATTCGATCGTTAGCGGGGAGTATTTCCAGTTTCTTGAGTCCAACCCTAGAACAGTTGCCGGCACTGTTTCAAACCCTTACCGAAGAGCAAGGGGAAGACTTCCGGGCGTTACTTGGGCGATCGCTCCATCAAGAATTAACACTATCTACCAAAGAAGAGCGCAAATTGAAGAAAGCTTTAAGGAGTCAACTGCAAGATTTGGACTTCTCTGAGACTGATGCTGAAAGTGTTGCTGATACATTAGTAATCATGGGAATTTATAATGAGATTGATTTCTTGATTCCCCTATTAACCAGATCCGATGGTTTTGATGTATTAGAAATCGCCTATAAACTTTCACAAATAAAAAGAGGTATGACGACTATTCAAACAGCCACAGAGCGAGCCTCAAAAGTGGTGTTTGCTTTGAAAACCTATGCCCATTACGAACATTCTGGCCAAAGGACTCAAGCCAATTTAACTGAAGGGATTGAAACGGTCTTAACTCTCTATCAAAATCAATTGAAACAAGGAGTTAATGTCATCAGGAACTATGCCGAATTGCCACCCATACTGTGTTATCCAGACGAACTGAATCAGGTGTGGACAAATCTGATTCACAATGCCTTGCAAGCGATGGATAATCGAGGCACTTTAACTATTGATGTTACCACTATTGACTTCCAGGCAAAAATTAGCTTTACTGATAGTGGCAAAGGAATACCTGAAGAGATTAAATCGAAAATATTCGCTCCTTTTTTTACCACTAAACCCCCTGGAGAAGGCAGTGGATTGGGACTAGATATTGTCAAGAAAATTGTCGATAAACATCAGGGAAAAATAGAATTTGAATCCATTACTGGTCAAACTATATTTAATGTTTTCCTGCCCGCCAGACTATAGTAATCTGGTAGAAGAGCTAGTATCATAGGATAAAAAAATCATGTCTAAACCTGTTATTTTGTGTGTTGACGACGAGAGAATGGTCTTGGATAGTCTCAGGATGCAGCTCTCCACAGCCTTCGGAATTCGCTACACATATGAAGGAGCTGAAGATGCCTATGAAGCTTTAGATTTAATAGAGGAACTCGATGGCGATCAGATTAGTGTTATTGTGATTATTTCTGATTGGTTAATGCCCGGTATTAAGGGCGATGACTTTTTGATTCGCGTCCACGAGAGATTCCCCAAAGTTATTAAAATTATGCTGACGGGTCAAGCGGATGAAGCAGCTATTAATCGAGCAAAAAAACAAGCAAATCTCCATTGTTGTTTGTTGAAACCTTGGTCGGAAACCGAGTTGTTAGAAACTATTCAATCTGCGTTGTCCCAACTATAATGTAAGGGGAATTGGGAATTGGGAATTGGGAATTGGGAATTGGAAATTGGGAATTGGTAACAAATAACCAATAACAAATAACCAATAACCAATAACCACTGACTACTGACTAATTTGTTCGATCGGCATTTCAATGATAAACTCTGCTCCTTGACCTGGTGCTGAAACACAACTGAGTTTCCCACCGTGTTCTTTCACAACTTTGTAGGAAATTGACAGGCCCAAACCAGTACCTTTACCAGCGGGTTTGGTGGTAAAAAACGCCTCAAACAACTGCTGGCTGACTGCTGACGACATACCGGAGCCGTTGTCAGAAATCCGAATTATAGCATTGGAGTTTTGGACTTCAGTCTTAATTTTAATTTTACTGCGATTAGCTTTAGCTTCAGCAACAGAGCGCCCCTGATTGTACTCCTCAATCGCATCGATCGCATTGCCGATCAAATTCATAAATACCTGATTAACTTTGCCAGCATAACACTCCACCAAAGGCAAGTTTCCATACTCCTTAATTACGGCAATTTCAGGATAGCTGCCGCGCGCTTTCAGACG
>DMYK01000638.1:0-3069 GCA_003483675.1 Microcoleaceae cyanobacterium UBA11344 | reverse complement strand
CTCAGATGAGTATCATCTTTGCGGGAGAAATTTCGCAGCGAGCGCACAATTTCCCGAATGCGATCGGCTCCAACCTGCATCGAAGACATTGCTTTTGGCAAATCTTCTACCAGAAAATCTAGTTCTATCTCCTCAATTTTAGTTTGAATTTCTGTCGGTGGCTGCGGACAGTGATCCTGGTACAAATCGATCAAATTCAGCAAATCTTCCGTGTAGTGACCGACATGAACCAGATTGCCACAGACACTGTTTACCGGATTGTTAATTTCGTGAGCAACACCGGCCACCATTTGACCGAGTGTAGACATTTTTTCCGTGTGAATTAAGACGGCTTGAGTTTGCTGCAATTCCTGCAAAGTATTTTCAAGTTGCAGCTTTTGCTGGGTCAATTCAGTTTGCGATCGCAGCAAAGCTTCTTCACTACGTTTCTGCTCGGAAATATCAGTAATTAACCCTTCCAAAGCTATCAATTCTCCAGACTCAGAAAACACCCCTAAACCTTGTTCCCAAACCCACTTTAATTCGCCTGATTTAGAAGTAATGCGGTAATTGAGCTGATAGGGTCGATGTTGTTCTAAGGCAATCTGTACGGCGTTCCACAAAGTATCGCGGTCATCAGGGTGAGTCAATTCCGAGATAGAAACTGTCGAATTTCCGAGAAACTCTTCAGGAGAATAACCAGCTAACTGATAGCAACCTTCGCTCACAAACTCCATACTGCGATCGGCATCATTGCGAAAACGGTAGGCCATTCCCGGCAAATTGCTCATCAGCGTAGCCAAGGCCCGCTGACTTTCCCGTAGGGCTTCTTCTGCGTGTTTGCGATCGGTAATATCCGTCATCACCGCCACCATACAGAGTTCGTCTCCCAAATTAATCAACTCAGCCGAGAGCAAACAAACCACCACCGCGCCCGACTTCATCTGAAACTCGCACTCGCGGTTGCGAACAACACCTTGCTCATCCAAAATTTGCCTAAAATTCGCTCTATCTTC
The DNA here is from genome assembly GCA_003483675.1 of Microcoleaceae cyanobacterium UBA11344. Classification (GTDB taxonomy): domain Bacteria; phylum Cyanobacteriota; class Cyanobacteriia; order Cyanobacteriales; family Microcoleaceae; genus Microcoleus. The sequence continues at coordinate 2,074 of DMYK01000638.1, read as the reverse complement.
TGGCCTTACCCAAATATTCAATTGTGGCACTGTCTGACCAATTACCTCTTGCTGAGAGTAACCCATCATCGACAAGAAACTATCATTAAAATCAATAAAAAGCCCCGTCGCAAAAGTAGTAATAGTCATCGGATCTGGACTAGATCGAAAAGCCTTAGAAAACTTTTCTTCCGACAAACCCAACTGTTTAATAGCTGACTCTAACTGACTTGTCCGTTTTTTAACCCGACATTCCAACACCTCATTAGCCTGCTTCAAAGCTTCCTCTGCAAGCACCCGATAAGTAATGTCCCGCACCACCGCTTGCAGCCCCATTTTGCCGCCAATATCCATAGAAGTAAGCAGCACCTCCGCCGGAAACTCCGAACCGTCTAACCTACAGTGCAGCCAGTCAAAACGGCAACTTCCTGCTGCAAAAGCCGCATTAATTCGCTCTTGTGATAGACTCATAGAATCTTGCCCATTTGGTTGCATTTGCGGGCTAAATTCCGAGGTATGCTTGCCACAAAACTCTGATTCAGTGGTGCATCCAAACAATTTTAAAGTAGCCGGATTGCAGTCCAACAAACCTATTTCATCTAGCAACATTACCGCATCGCTAGTCGATTCGTACAAAGTGCGAAACTTCCTTTCCGACGCCTGCAAAGAAGTAATCAACTGCATCTTTTCCTCGGCCGCCTGCTTTTGCTTAGTAATGTCCTGCATTACTTGAGAAAAGCCACGCAACTCTCCGCTTTCATCGCGCAATGCAGTCACAATAATATTCGCCCAAAATCGCGATCCATCCTTGCGAATCCGCCAGGCTTCATCCTCATATCTACCTTCTGCGAGCGCTGTCGCTAATTTTTGTTCAGGCTTACCAAGAGCAATAGCTTCCTGGGTGTAAAAACACTCAGAATGTTGACCGACTACTTCATAAGATTGATAGCCAAAAATGCGTTCTGCTCCAGAATTCCAGCTAGCTACATATCCGTCAGTATCTAACATAAATATAGCATAATCTTTAACGCCTTCAATTACCAAGCGTAGGCGTTCTTCGCTTTCTCGAAGTCCAGACTCGGCTTGCTTGCGCTGGGTGATATCTTCCACAAAACCTTCGTAGTAGAGCAATTCGCCATTTTCATTGCAGACAGCCCGCCCATTTTCTGAAATCCAAATTACTGTTCCGTCTCGGCGATAAATCTGCGACTCAAAATCCGACACGATGCCGTGTTCTTGCAAAGTAGAAATAAACTCGTCGCGTCGCTGGATATCGACATAAAGCTGGTGGCCGATATCAGTCAAACTGAGCATCATTTCCTCTGTGGAATTATACCCGTAGATGCTAGCCAGAGCTGGGTTAGCGCTGATGTAGCGCCCTTCAGGCGTTGTTTGAAAAATACCGGAAATAGCATTTTCAAATATACTATAATATTTGGCTTCCATTTGGTACAGCGCCTCCTTAATGTTCAGGCAGTTCATTGCTTTGTGTTCCATTTTTTGATCCCTCACTTTTTAATACCCTGTTTCCTTACTTGAATTCAAGATTTTGGAGTGGTTGTTACTACTATATAAAATTGCCACAACACAGGGGCCATAGTTGTATCAAAAAATTCATATTGAGCAGCAGTGTACAAATTCTGTAGCGGTTCTAGCATTTGGGCAGAAGTTTGGGGGGGTTTCGGTGTAAAATGTGGCCGGTAAGTCTGGTAAAATCCCGATCGACTCTCGGTTTTGTTGACAAACTCGATCGCCATTCTCGCTTAACAGACCCGGCTGCTTGTTCCCAATTCCGATCGCCTGCAAACGCTACAGGCTGCGGGAGCAATTCTTCAATCAAAAATCAAAAATCAAAAATCCCATGACTGATTCTCCTCTGTGGCCCAGTTTGCTGCAACAATTGTTAGACAGACAATCTCTCGATCGCGCGCAGGCGGCCAACTTAATGCAGGGATGGCTGAATGAAGCCATTCCCCCCGTACTTTCCGGCGCGATTTTAGTCGCCCTCCAAGCCAAAGGCATTTCGCCCCAAGAATTAGCCGGCATGGCTCAGGTATTGCAGTCTCAGTCTCTAGCAGGAGATTTCGGCTCGATT
>DMYK01000641.1 GCA_003483675.1 Microcoleaceae cyanobacterium UBA11344 | reverse complement strand
AACTCGCCGCTACGTCTATCCCGATATCATGGTCATTCAAGGAGAACCAGTATATCACGAAAACAACAAAACAATTGTGACAAATCCTCTGGCAATTATTGAGATTTTATCCAATTCAACCAAAGACTACGATCGCGGTGGTAAATTTCTCGCCTATCGCTCAATCCCTGAATTTCGAGAATACATTTTAATTGACCAATATAGCTATCACATCGAACAATTTGCTAAAAATTCTAATGGCAAATGGGTATTAACAGAATATGATTCAGAAGACTCTGTATTAACCCTAGAATCCGTAGAATTTCAAATGCCGCTGAGAGAGATTTATGAACGAATTAATTTTGAGGTCAAAGCAGAAGAAGTGAACGAGCCAACAAGTGAAATTCAATCATAATATCGAGTCCAGTTAATCTCATATCTTGCACCAGTTACAATAACCGCCAGGGGTTTCAACCCCTGTCTGATAGTGAAAGTCATCTTAAGATTTGGCGGGTGGCGTAACCCAGAAACTAGGTCTGTCCTGGATGCAAAACCTATATGTCATGCTGAGTGAAACGCAGTGTAACGAAGCATCTCAGAGATTCTTCGCTTCGCTCAGAATGACAGAATAATGACAGAATTACGTTATGACAGAATAATGACAGAATTACGTTGAAATACGTAAGTCTTGTAGGTTTCGCAGAAGTTACCGGGTTTCTGATGGCAAGCGATCGCGCCAACCTGTTCAAAAACCGAGATTCTTTGCGAATTTTTCTCGATCGTGAGCTTTGAGCAAACTCCCCGCATCGGGCCCAGCCGGGATAATACAGCCCGGATTCAGCGGGAACAAATTGCCGTAATAATCGCGTTTTACAGCCTCCAAATCGCAAGTACCAGCAACTCCCGGTAACTGATACAAATCGCGCAGATAAGCTCCCAAATGCTCGTAATCTTGAATGCGGCGCACATTGCATTTGAATAAGCTGTAGTAAACGGCATCAAAACGGAATAGAGTAGTAAACAGCCGCACATCTGCTAACGTCACCCGATCGCCACAAAGATAACGACTCATCAACAGCGATCGATCTATCTCGTCCAAAACAGCAAACAATTCACTACAAGCCGAGTCATAAGCAGCTTGAGATTGGGCGAAACCACAGCGATAAACACCGTTATTCACCGATTGGTAAATCTTCTCATTCCACTCGTCAATTTGCGATCGCAAATCCAGAGGATAAAGCTCCATTTCAGCATTGCTAGCAAACTCATTAAACTCCGAGTTTAGCATCACAATAATTTCCGAGCTCTCGTTATTAACGATCGCCCTTTTCGAGTCATCCCACAACACCGGCACCGTACATCGCCCCTGATAGCCCGGTAAAGCCAACTGGTAAAGTTCCCGCATCGTGTTACAGCCAAAAGTCTCCGACTCCATCACCCAAAGTCCTCCTTCAGAGGGATAGACAACAGACACGGATATGGCATCTTCTAGCCCTTTGAGCGCTCTCGTCACCAGAGTGCGGTGCGCCCAAGGGCATCCCATACCAACAAAGAGGCGATATCGTGCCGTGGCGGGCTGGTGAGGGTTGTTTGCTTCTGTCGAGACAAAATTTCGGAAACTGCTGCTGGGGCGAATGTATGCTCCCGTGCGATCGGGCGGCGCTAGTTTTGACATCATTAATTGCCACATTGATGTCCAGACAAATTTGCCGATTTTGACTGTTACTGATGAAGGAAGTGATTTATTTTTCACAATGGGATTAAAAGAGGTTTGCTAACATAATCTGCTTATTTTAACTCACATTGCGATCGATGGTTTCTTAGTCCGCTGTAGTAGGGACACGGCACTGCCGTGTCCCTACCCGATATCTGTATCCCTACCCGATATCTGTACTTCACTCAACTGAGAAATGCTATATTCTAGAATCTGCCAGAGTCTATTTCAGCATAAGCTCGATCGATCAATCGGCGAGCAACGGTTTGAATTCCCGTATGTTCATAATAATTGGTACTCATGTCTAAAAACGCCGCCACATAATCCAGCTTGTCATCAGCAACATCAACATATTGCTTAAGATTACCCAAAACAGTAGCGGGAGTTAAGCCGCGAGACTGTACTAAATTGTTCATCCAACCTTGGGCTGAAGCGAAAGTTGTGGTCACAAATCCAAGTTTTGCCGCACCACTACCGCCGGGAATTAAATTGCTGATATTTTGGAAAGTTGAGTTTTGCTGCAAGATTGAAGGATTCAATCCGACTAGGGTATTTTGTGCTACTCTAATGAAGTCCGGGCCCAGGGGAATTAAACCATCAGCACACACTAAAGCAGCCATCCGCATGACAGCTTCCCCTTTGTAATGGGATAAATAATTACCAAAGTTTCCCATATTGTCAAGGGAAATATTGTTAAGTTTACAGAAGGCAATTAGCTCGATCGCCACTTTGACGCACAAGTCGATCGCCTGAGTGGTATCAGCCTTCGGAGTCAAGCTGCTGAGAAAGGAAAGAAAGCCGATGTTTTCGCCGATTTTATTCGCCATAGCCGCGACNNCGACGCCTAAAGCACTGTCAGCATTGTCTGCTAACTGGTAAAGTCGGACGGCGGCTTGATAGGGCTCGTTGGGATTGGCGTAAAGTGCGATCGCCCGATCGCGAATTTTCTCAACTAATTTGCGCTTTGTTTCCCCCGTAACAGCTTGAATAGTATTATCAAAACCCGTGAGATTGTGCCATTCGCCCGGAACCACAAAATCCAGAGATTTCAACATCATCACAGTGATGCCACCAGAGGGCAAATTATCAACCAATTCCACAATAGATTTGCTCACAGCCAACTCCTGAATATCCGTAATTTAAAGTGTTCTTCCAAATACTCCAACTTCGGGAAACCCCATTCCAGATTCCGAGTAAAATCCGCAGAAAGAAGTAGATAGATACAAATAACTATTACACGACCAGAACCAGTTTTGCACCACTCTGATCTTTTCTCTCTTCTCTAACTCTGCGTTCTCTGCGGCCTCTGCGGTTCATTAAAAAAAATCTTCCTCACAAAACATTTACATTTCACGCGCCCTCACAAAATTAAGTTTCATTATATATAACATAAAATCGCGGCGATATGTTAAAATAGATGGCGCAAAATAGAAAAATATAAAATATGACTGTTGCAGTTAACACAACTCCAGGATTAGCATCGCGCTGAGTAAATGGTGTACTCTCCATCAAACCATTGGCTAATCTCGCCAAACACCAAGCCCGCGAAATGATGATAAAAAGAGCCGAAAAAATAGGAGTGCATTGGCGCCAGGAAGCCCAAGCACTTTTAGCCCGGAATTGGGATGCAGAATTGCTCAGCGTCCAAAATCCCAATCTTGCTTACCCGAAATATTATCTAACTTCATTTCACGCCTACGAAAAAGGTAATATGAGTTGGGAAGCCGCCACAGAAGTTGAAGTTGCCGCCCGCGCTGTTCATGCGGGAATTTGGCCAGAAGCGGGTGCCGAAGGTGATGCTAAACTCCGCGAAAGTTATCACGAAATTGTCAAATCTAAAATTGCTTCTTCACCGCAAGATATTGTAGATTTGGGATGCAGTGTGGGCATGAGTACCTTTGCGCTTCAGGATATTTACCCGGAAGCGAAGATGACTGGGGTGGATTTGTCGCCTTATTTTTTAGCAGTTGCTCAATACCGTTCCCAACAAAAACAATCTGAATTATCAAATCAAAAGTCTCCGACTTGGGTGCACGCTGCTGCTGAATCTACTGGTTTACCTGCTAATGCTTTTGACTTAGTTTCTATCTTTCTAGTTTGTCACGAATTGCCACAGAAAGCAACGATGGAAATATTCCGAGAAGCGAGGCGTTTGCTTCGCACGGGCGGACATTTGGCAATTATGGATATGAATCCAAAATCTGAAATTTATCGCAAAATGCCTCCTTATATTTTGACTTTGCTCAAGAGTACGGAGCCTTATTTGGATCAGTATTTTGGGTTAGATATTGAGCAAGCTTTGGTAGATTCTGGTTTTGCTGCACCGACAATAACTTGCAATACTCCTAGACACCGGACTGTTGTTGCTGAGGCCATAAATAGTCTGGTTTGATGTTTGAAAAATGTTGGCGATGATGCTTGAAAAGTGTCATCGACTATCTTTTATTCCGCGCTTGAGTGGACTTCGTTTGTGTAGTCGCGGTTTCACGGCTGGACGATCGAGAGGATAACTAACCCCGATTTAATATGAGTTAAATCAACTTGTAGGGTGCGTCAGACATTGATTTTTTCGATTTAAACAAGTTTTCCGATCTGACGCACCCTACGCTGGATACTATGCTACCGTAGATACTTTTTCGTACTCTTCACTGTGTTTTTGCACTGCATCCCAGATATCAACTTTTTGCTGAAGATTGAGCCAAAGTTGAGGGCCATTCCCTAACGCTTTCCCAATCCGAATTGCCATGTCTACAGTAATTGGTCTTTGACCTAAAACAATTTCGTTGACACTACGCCGGGATACACCAAGTATCTCAGCAAACCTGGTTTGAGTCATTTCAAGATCTTCAAGCACATCTGAAATGACCTCCCCCGGATGTACTGGTCTTACTTTCCTCCCTTGAATAATGTCTTGTATGTCTTTCATGCAATTTTCCTTACGCTTGAAGTGGAATTTTTAGATTTTATTTTATGGTCTAATGATAATCTTCAAAATCTATATCGTATGCGTTATTATCACTAAATGTAAAAGTTATACGCCAGTTGCCTGATACTCTTATTGACCAAGTTCCCTGTCTATTACCTTTAAGCTCATGTAAACGATAGCTTGTTAGGTTTATCTCATCTAGAGTTGTTGCTGTATCTATTACTTCCAGTCTTACTCTCATCTTTTTTTCAATTTCTTTAGGAATACCTTTTGCATTACCTTCCTTGAATAATCTTTCTAATGCTTTACTTTTAAAAGTTTTTATCATGTAAAATAATCCTTCAATCTAGGCTGAATATTCAGTTCATAAGCACTTATAAATATATATTTTTTTCATTTATATTGTTTGTAACCTTTAAGATTACTCTTATATTGTAACCTATGAGGTTACAGATGTCAAGCCTTAAATAATTGGAAAATCAAAAATCGCTCCAATCTACCAGCACGGCTTGATCTGGGAGAAGGGAAAAGTTTTCGTAGTGGCTGAGATCGGCCTTTATGGCCCGATTTATCGATCGCCCGATCGCCCAAAAAACTAACTTCCGCCCTCACCCACCCCGCAACTGCCACACCAAGTGAACTAACTCTGGTAAAATTAACTTTTCTACAGCGAGTTGCACCGCATTACTAGAACCGGGAAGAGAAAACACTAACTTACCTTGATAAACCCCAGCCACAGCGCGAGAGGCGATCGCCCTTGAACCAATTTCTTGATAGCTCAAAAACCGAAAAATCTCCCCAAAACCCGGTAAAATCCTGTCCAGCAAACTCTCCATCACATCATAAGTAGTATCTCGCGGAGAAATACCTGTTCCGCCACTAAAAATGAGCGCATCCACATCTTCCCGCTGACAAAAAGCCTGCATTTGCAATACAATTTTTGCCGCATCATCTTTAATAACTGTGTAAGCTACAACAGAATGGCCGGCATCTTTCAGCAACTTCTTAATTAAGACACCGCTATTGTCTGTTTCCGCAGAGCGCGTATCGCTAACAGTAATGACAGCGCAATTGACCGTCATTTCAGATAAATCAGGGTGAGGAATTTGCGTCATAGTTTGTTGTTGTTGTAAATAATCAGCAATTGGCGATCGGTAAGCAGCCAATTACCAATTACCAATCACCAATCACCAATCACAAATTATGCCTTGCTAAATCCTAAGCCATTTGCTTCAGAGTAGCGTTTCATAAAACGCATAAAGCGCTCCCATTCTTC
>DMYK01000464.1:7260-15428 GCA_003483675.1 Microcoleaceae cyanobacterium UBA11344 | reverse complement strand
AATGCCTCGTTTGGGGATATGTAGTCGTTCTTTAACAAATAAAAAAGACCTCTTCTTTGCGCTCGATGCCCAAAAAAGCGATCTCTTAACTCAAATTGCTAGTTATCCAATCAAAATTGACAAAAATTAACAATCGACGATTCAGGGTGGCAAATAGGAAATAGCAATCACCAATTACCAGTTACCAATCACCAATAACTAGCAAATTGACTTAAATATCTTGTTCGCTCAATTCGCGAATCATGTAATCAAAAGGCTGTTCCAGAAAAGGCCCCACAGACAAGCCAGCAGCAGCCACTTGAGCCTTAACCATCTCCTTCATAATGCTAATCCCCATCACCGTCGGGCCAATGGGCACACTCAGTGAATTGTAAGTTTCCCGTAGCCCTTGCAGAACCCGCTCATCAAGCACGTCTGTACTGCCAGCCACCAGGGCGTAAGTAGCATAGCGCAAGTAGTAGTCCATATCCCGCAGACAAGCAGCGTAGCGGCGAGTCGTGTAGGCATTTCCACCAGGACGGATCAGTTCCGGCTGTTCAGCAAATAGCTGTATTCCAGCTTGCTTGACAATGGCCGCAGCATTGCTGTTAATTGCTGCTGCCGCAAGTACCCGTGCTGTGCCCGTTGCAAAATAAGATTTCAACCGATCGATACCATCTCGGTCTAAATACTTACCAGCAACATCATAATTTTCAATCAGACTCGTCACTGCATCCCGCATAAGTTTCTCTCCCAAAAATCTTTATCAATACTTTGCTATCTGAGACAGACAGCCTATTGTAGACTACTACAAATCGGCGTTTGATTAAGATTTGAGATAGGATTTTCTGACTACCGGTTAATCCCCGGCAGAAAATCCTAATTTCTGGCCCCAAATTCTGGCGAAGGCCTTCGATCTTTTACCGAAAAGTATCGACAGAGCAAGAGTCGCGAACTGTTGGGCCACCCTCTGACCCATTTGGCAAAAATTTGTATCGAGAGATACAATCATCTAGGTAGCGAATACCTATCATCGCCCAAATAGTCTGAAATCTGCCGTTAGCGAAGCCCTCGAAGAGGATCGCCCAGACAAAACCAATATCAGGAGTAAGTCATGTTCCAGACACCCCAAGAAGCCTTAAACTACATAACAGAACAGAAAATCCAGATCATTGACCTCAAATTCATTGATATGCCGGGGATCTGGCAGCACCTTTCCCTGTTCCATGACCAAATCGACGAAACCGCATTCACAGACGGCGTACCCTTCGACGGTTCCAGCATTCGGGGCTGGAAAGCCATCAACGAATCAGACATGACAATGGTCATCGATCCTACCACCGCTTGGATCGACCCCTTCATGGCAGAACCCACCCTCAGCTTCATTTGCAGCATCAAAGAACCCCGCACAGGCGAACCATACAGCCGCTGTCCCCGAACAATTGCCCAAAAAGCGATCGACTACTTAGTTACCACCGGTCTCGGCGATACCGCATTCTTTGGCCCGGAAGCAGAATTCTTCATTTTTGACGATGTTCGCTACGACCAAACCCAAAACAGTGGCTATTACTATGTAGACTCAGTAGAAGGTCGCTGGAATTCCGGCAAAGAAGAACCAGGCGGCAACCTCGGCTACAAACCGCGTTACAAAGAAGGTTATTTCCCCGTTGCACCAACCGATACCTCTCAAGACATGAGAACGGAAATGTTGCTGACAATGGCAAAATGCGGCGTACCCATTGAAAAGCACCACCACGAAGTCGCCACCGGCGGCCAGTGCGAACTCGGCTTCAAATTCGGAACCCTGATTGAAGCCGCCGATAACTTGATGACTTACAAATATGTGATCAAAAACGTCGGCAAAAAATACGGCAAAACCATAACTTTTATGCCCAAACCATTGTTTAACGACAACGGTTCCGGGATGCACGTTCACCAGTCAATTTGGAAAGACGGTCAACCGTTATTTGCTGGCGATCAATATGCCGGTTTCAGTCAAATGGGACTGCATTACATCGGCGGCATTCTCAAGCACGCACCGGCACTTTTGGCACTCACCAATCCCACAACTAATTCCTATAAACGGTTGGTTCCGGGTTTTGAAGCGCCTGTAAACTTAGCTTATTCTCAAGGAAATCGATCGGCATCAGTGCGGATTCCCTTGTCGGGAACTAACCCCAAGGCCAAACGCTTAGAATTCCGTTGTCCCGATGCCAGTTCTAACCCCTATTTAGCCTTTGCAGCCATGCTGTGCGCGGGCCTAGATGGCATCAAGAATCAAATCGATCCGGGTGAACCTTTGGATGTGGATATCTACGACCTTTCCCCTGAAGAATTGAGCAAGATTCCTTCGACTCCCGGTTCCTTGGAAGGCGCTTTGGAAGCTTTGGAACAAGACCATGCTTTCTTGACTGAAACTGGTGTATTTACCGAAGACTTCATCAAAACTTGGATTTCTTACAAACTCGATAATGAAGTCAACCCGATGCGGTTACGTCCTCATCCTTACGAGTTTGCTTTGTACTACGATTGTTAGATAAGTTAGGTCGCTCTAATTAAACTTAAGATGCGATCGCTTTTAGATACCCGACTTCTTCAAGAAGTCGGGTATCTGGTATAGATAGGGTTAAATAATTATAATTAAGTTGGCAATAACAAATAACAAAGAACCAAGAACAAATAACTAAATAATGTCCGATATTTTTGTTATGGTACGCAATCAAAATAACATTGCCATGACTTCAGTTGACGGCATTGCCTTCGTCACTTTACTGACTCAGCAGGGACGAGTGCTGGCAGAGGAAACGGTTGACCTGTTTGAGGCAGATGTGAATTTTGATAACCTGAAGAAGGGAAAATATATGGTAGCAGTCTGGCACGAAGGAGTTGAACCGCGATCGGCAACTTGTAGTGTTAAAATCACCGATGAAGATAAAGTAATCATGCTGACATTTGTTTACCTGGAGCTAGAACGGGTACTGCTGGGCATTCAAACTTCAACCGAAGAGAGACTTTGACAACCCCGCAAGCTTCGCAACGGAATGGGAGCGCGCGAGCTCTTTGATCACACTTAGCTCAAGTCGTGCGCGATCGCGAAATTCACCCGATCACCGTCAACCGCTACCGCTACAGCGAACAGCGCAGTTGCAAAGATTTTGTAATTTCTTCCCTAGCCGCAATTAACGTCACCGAAAAGCGGGGCTGCGAATACTTCTCAGATCACATCCACGCCCTCAAAAATGCTCCTAAAACTGACGAAAACGTCAAAATCCGCGAAACTATCGAAAAGAGCTTTCCCGAAGCAGCAGGCCAAGACTAAGCCCAGGGCTTGAAAACTAATCATATCTAATCCGTTGGTATCGGAATTATTCATCTCTCTCTCTCTTCTCTTCCTCTGCGCCCTCTGGCGCTGGAGCGGTTTAATCATTCAGAAACAATCGTAAACGACACTCGGCGGTTGAAACCGCGGCTAGACAAACGAAGTCTGCCTCCGCAGACTAAGAAATCAGGAGACGGCACTGCCGTTTCCCTACCTGATTATTTTGGGGTAGGGAAACGGCACTGCCGTCTCCTCCGTTCTACTTCCAGGCAGAGTCGGGGGAATCAGTTACCGGTTAAGATCAACTAATTATTGGAATAGTTTCCTTCTAATCAGAACCATGACTACCAGCGAGCCAAACCCACAAACAGTTTCCACTGAAAGCCTCTCAAGTGAAACCGCGATCGCCTCTGAGCAGGTCGAAACAGCCACAGCCGTCACCTATACAGAAGAAATTGAAACTGTCATCGCCAGCATGGCTGTAGACCAAAAAGTCATGGTCGGTCAAAATGAAGCTGGCGGACATCTTTGGAAGTTTAAGTACGGTAGCGTTGAAGTGTTCGTGCAACTCACGGGCGAAACTGAAAATGATACTTTGACTGTTTGGGCTTTTGTACTTCAGTTGCCGGCGAAGAATGAAGCTCAATTAATGCGGAAACTTCTGGAAATGAATTGGCTGTCTACTTTGGAATCTCGTTTTGCGATCGTTGACAGTCAAGTTGCGGTAGTATCGACTCGGACGATCGCCGAAATCTCGACTGGGGAAATTTCTCGCGCTATTACTATTGTCGCTACGATCGCCGATGATCATGACGATCTTCTGCAAGCTGAATTTGGACTGTAGCCGTTAATAGTTAACAGTTAACAGTTAACAGTTAACAGTTAACAGTTAACTGTTAACTAATAAGCAGGCCCGGCCAGCCAAGAAATAGTTATTCCTAGCCCCAAACCGACAAACACTTGAAAAGGAGTGTGTCCTAGCAACTCCTTAAGACGAGCCTCATTTAAGTTGTGGTCTTCCTCAAAAAACTCATCAACAATTTGGTTAAGGATGCGAGCTTGCTTGCCGGCAGCTTGGCGGACACCAGCAGCATCGTACATGACAATAATCGCAAAAATCGTAGCGATCGCAAACTCTGGACTTTCCCATCCCAGCGTTTGTCCGACTCCAGAAGCCAAAGCACCCACAAAAGCCGAGTGAGAGCTAGGCATTCCGCCAGTGGTGACTAAATTCCGAAGATTAAACTTCCGATTTTTGATTAGTTCGATCGGCAATTTCAATACTTGAGCAGCCAGACAAGCGATTAAAGAAATCACCAGTACATGATTGTTTAAGATGCCGCTGCAAATTTCCTGCATAGTATTTGGCATTTCTAGTTACTGCGGCTGGTAATATAATCGGCGATCGCCAGCAGCGGTAGGGCTTTATTCCCAAACACTGCCAGTTGAGCCTTAGCGTCAGCAACAAGTTGTGAAGCTTGACGCCTTGACTCCTCAATTCCCCACAAACTCGGATATGTCACCTTTCCGGCTTGAACATCTTTCCCAGCCGTTTTGCCGAGTTCTTCAGTAGTAGCAGTAATATCCAGAATGTCATCAATAATCTGGAAAGCCAACCCAATATTTTGAGCGAAACGAGAAAGCCGCTGCAAATCCGCAGCAGAAGCCCCAGCCAAAATTGCGCCACAAACTACGCAAGCTTCTAACAGCGCCCCGGTTTTGTGAGCGTGAATGTAATTCAAAGTTTCTAGAGAAACATCTTTCAATCCTTCCGATGCCAAGTCAACCACCTGACCGCCTACGAGCCCACCAGCGCCCGATGCGCGCGCCAAATGGGCGATCGTCTGCAACACCTGATAGGGGGGTACGTTCTCAGTTTTAGAGGCGATAAATTCAAAGGCATAGGTCAACAAACCATCGCCAGCCAAAATTGCGATATCTTCGCCGTAGACTTTGTGGTTAGTTAGTTGGCCACGCCGATAGTCGTCATTGTCCATTGCCGGCAAATCGTCGTGGATCAGCGACATGGTGTGGATCATTTCCAAAGCGCAAGCTGTGGGCATTGCTATTTGGGCAGTGCCGCCAGCCACTTCGCAGCTAGCCAGACACAGGATCGGACGCAGCCGCTTGCCGCCTGCTAGCAGCGAGTAGCGCATGGCTTCGTAAATTTTCTCTGGGTAGATGACCGGTAGCGCACTGTCGAGAGCTATCTCGATCGCCCTTTTTTGCTCGACTAGGTAAGTAGATAAGTCGAAAGCGGATTCCGGTTGGGACTCATCCATTTCTGTTGCAAATACCATCCCTTGCTCTCTTGTACTTAATGTGACTTGGGATACTGTGAGTTGTTTTGGTCGATCGCGCCGACTTCCTCGGTGGCGATCGATCGCAATCTGAGACTCAATTTAATCATTTTACGGGTGTTGTTGCACAGAAACTTATTTGAGTTTGGAGAACTTGCTCAAACAGAACTTAGGCACGAGTTATAAAAACACCTGATTTAGTCAAGAAAAGTTAAGGTTTGCATCCAGAAGCTTGACTCAAAACCCGGTTTCTGCATAAGTCCTAATTTCCAATCCGCTGATTTGTCTAAACTTCCAAAAACCGCAGCACCGGGGGTGTGGGATGACTGAGCCAAATTAGAGCGATCGAGTCGATCGGGCCGGGGCCTGCTTGTTCAGTCTGGACGCACGCGGGGCCAAAAACCCGGTTTCTGTGGCGAGCATCTCAAGGGAGCATCCACGATTTTTCAGAGAAACCGGGTTTTTTTGGCCGTCCTATTGTTGACAAAAACCGACACTCTGATCATCCCGCAGCGATCGAACATGAAAACAATTAGTATTTTCTCGTAGCTTCTACCTGCTTGAGACAATAACTAGAAATGGTATTTTCCAACAGCATAGCAACAGTCATCGGGCCGACACCGCCCGGCACCGGCGTGATAAATTCCGCCACGTTTTTAACAGCATCAAAGTCCACATCTCCAGCCAAACGGCTAGTACCATCTGGATTGACAACGCGGTTGATCCCGACATCAATTACTACTGCTCCCGGTTTGACCATATTAGCTGTAATCATTTCTGTGCGGCCGACGGCGGCGATTAAGATATCGGCTTGGCTGGTGATGGATTCTAGGTTTTGCGATCGAGAATGAGCTACTGTCACCGTACAATCGGCTTCTAACAGCATCAGCGCCATCGGTTTACCCACCAAAATACTGCGGCCCAAAACTACAGCGTTTTTTCCTTTTAAACCAATCTGGTATGCTTGCAAAAGCCGCATCACTCCGGCTGGGGTACAACTGCGTAAACCTCGATCGCCCCGCACCAGGTGGCCTAAATTTACAGGATGGAGTCCGTCTGCATCTTTGTCGGGAGCAATTTGGTACAGTAGGGAAGTTGCGTCTAAGTGCTCTGGTAGTGGCAGTTGTACTAAAATGCCGTCTACTCGATCGTCCTCGTTGAGTGCATGAATTGCAAGTTCTAGTTCGGCTTGAGATGCATTTGCGGGATAATGCTGACCAAAGGAAGCAATGCCAACTTTAGCGCAGGCTCGCTCTTTATTTCGCACGTAAGCTGCGCTGGCTGGGTTGTCCCCAACCATGAGCACCGCAAGGCCCGGAGGACGCCCAATCTGGGTTTGTAGGGAACGAACTCGATCGCTTAGCTCGCTTTGAATCTTTTGGGCTAAAGCTTTACCATCTAATATGCGAGCAGTTTTGGCTTCCATTGTAGACTCTGGGTTAGGGGCTGACGATTTTAGATTTTAGCTTAACCGCTGACAATGACTGTACAGTAGTCTCTTCTGAGTTGCGATCGATTTTTCTAATTCTGTTAGAGTAAGTCGTATCTCCAATCTCAAATCATTTGACTAAATGACTAATGCAATTAAGCAAGTTTGGGTTCAGTATGATATCAAAGAGGAGCTGCATCGGCTCTTTATCGCTAATATTCGCCAGCGCTTTGTTCAGTTGTGGCAATTTATCTATGCCTCAACTTAATCCTGGCTTGAATGTGGCTAGTATTGGCGAAGTTCAACAAAAGCGGCAAGTGGATGCTGAAGTTTATCTCCGGGGAAAGGTGGAAAATCGCGCACCGTTTGTCGGGAATGCGGCTTATCAACTTCAGGATAATACCGGCAGTATTTGGATTTTAACCAAGCAAGATTTGCCACAACTAGGCGATGAAGTGTTGCTGAAGGGCGCAGTCCGCTATAAAAGTATCACGTTGAAGGATTTGGCGGGTAAAGATTTAGGTGAGGTTTATGTTGAGGAAATTGAACAGATCAAGCGTACTCCCGGCGCAGACAAGGGGAAATAGGCAGAAGGTAATTGGGAATTAGGCATGGCTAATTAGTAATTGGTAATTGGAATTGGAGGCCGAGCCTGGGAACAAGGATGTAACAAATAACCAATAACAAATAACAAATAACAAATAACCAATGACTGAAATTCACGTTGCGATCGCGATTTTGTACCGAGACGGCAAGTTTCTCTGCCAGTTGCGGGATGATGTTCCTAATATTAGGTATCCGGGAAATTGGGCTTTGTTTGGCGGACACATGGAACCGGGGGAAACGCCGGAAGTTGCTGTAATACGGGAATTGAAAGAAGAAATTAATTATACTCCTGCAAGTGTTTCTCTTTTTTGTTGCGTTACAGAAGGAGATGTTGTTCGCCACGTTTTTCATGCACAACTTACTGTGGATGTCAAGGATTTAGTTTTGCTTGAGGGTTGGGATATGAAGTTGTTGACACCGGAGCAGATTCGGGCTGGAAAATGCTTTTCTGAGCAGTCAGGAGATGTGCGATCGCTCGGTCAGCTTCACCAACGTATTTTGTTAAATTTTATTGAGTCGATCGCCTAAAATTTCC
>DMYK01000464.1:3728-7172 GCA_003483675.1 Microcoleaceae cyanobacterium UBA11344 | reverse complement strand
CCCGTTTGGCGCGCGTAGTCAAACAACCCTCCGGCATCAATGACGGGCTCTACTTCTCCTAAAGGTTTGAGGGAGCAAGTTCGATCGAGAGTGTGGTTGATGATTCGCCCTGCTGTAAAATCGATCGTCACTGCTTGGCCCGTAGCAAACAAGTCACAGAGTCGATCGACTGATTCGATCGGGTACAATTCACCAGTAGCTGAGCAATTCCGAAAGAAGATGCGAGCGTAAGACAGAGCCACCACAGCTTCGACGCCAGCGGCCCCTAGAGCGATCGGAGCGTGCTCTCGCGAAGAACCGCAGCCAAAATTTTCGCCAGCGATTATAATCGAATACTGGGTTTTCTGTTCGCCAGGTTCGATAAACTTACCGTAGCGATCGGGCAACCCAATCATCGCATAACTGCCTAGTTTCTCGTACTCGTCCGGCTTTGAGGGAACCAGGGTCAGGTATTCGGCAGGGATAATTTGATCTGTATCGATGTTGTCGTCTACAACAAAAATTTTACCGCTAATTACTTTGCCCATAGTTTATTTCCTGTTGGTCTCTGAGATGCTGTTTTGATGCTTTTGAAGTTGGAGCAGTATGCAAGATTTACACTTGTCCATAATAACCTGGGAGTGTCAGCGATCGCCTGTATAAGTGAAAAATCAGATCCGAGAGTTTAGGTTAACAATTAACAGCTTGCTAAGCTTTAATATATTCCGATGACGAATCAAATAGATAATATTGTCAGACAGGCTCACAAGGGATCGGTGGCAGCGATCATTCAAGTTCTTAATGACGAACTCGCACAGGTAGGAGTCAGAACTAGAGCTGTGTTTGCAGATGGGGTGCTGCAACTGCTGTGCGAGGCTGCAAAAGTCGAGCTGCTCGAACAGTCTAACTTGGTCGATCGCATCCGGCAAATTTTGGAGGGAATTTCGCCCCGCAATATTCGCCGAGTCAACATCAATAGCCGCCTGGTTCGAGAACACCAATTGCTGTGGCTGGAAGAAATTAGTCGCGATCCGCAAAATCAACTGCTGTGGTCGCAAGAAATTAAACTGATCAAACCCAATTTTTGGCAGCGTTTCGCTCTAGCTCAAAAGGAACGCCAAGAGAGAGGCCCGAAACTGGCTTTACCTAGAATGGCGGCACCTCGTCGATTTATGCAGGAACCGCAGCAATTTCAGCGTGGTATCATCGGTGGCATCTGTATTAGCGTGGTGTTGCTCGCAGCGGTTGCTGCCATCTACAAAGGACTAAATTCCCAAGTTGCCAACAGCACCCCAGCCACAACCCAAGCAGTGGTGTCTCCCGCTGGCAAGGTAACACCTAGCTCTAATGTTGACTCTTTTGCACAAGCTGTGCGGCTGGCTGAGCAAGCAGCCAGAGAGGGCAAAACAGCCCAGTCTCACGAGGATTGGTTAGTAGTAGCTGCTAAATGGCAGCAAGCTTCGGATTTGATGGCAGCAGTACCCGAACAGCATCCCCGCTACACAACGGCGGCTAACCGGACGGCTCTTTACCGCCAAAATAGCGAAAAAGCCCAACAGGCAGCACAAAATAAGTAACTCAGGCAGCCACATAAATTGATATTTAGGGCGGTCTGAGTCCCTCAACAGCAGTTGTCAATGGCAATTTTTGATGCTCAAGTCGGAAGCTATCTGATTAAGGGTAAAATTTTATTTTTTTACAGGGAATTTGGTGCGATCGGCGTCACGAGCAAGGCACTGTTGTATCACAAAAGAAATTTGCTAAAATCACAAACTTAAATAGGAAACATCACAGGTTTGGGAGAAGGGTGTCACCAAGCAGTCTCTAGCAAAGCTCAATACTAATAACTGTCAACAAACCCCCGCTATACCTGTAGGGCCACGACGCCTTGTCCGGCGCGGGACTACAAAATCAGGACACAACAATGTTCTGTCCCTACAAAATCAGATTGTATGCGATACCTGTAGGGTTAGCGGGGGATTGAGAGGTTCTATGCTTTGCAGCACTCGCAGGCTCAAACACATTAAACTAAAGGTTTGGCTGCCATGACTAACAATCAGGGAAATCCAGATTTGGCTCCGCTCAACCGAGGGGCGTCAGAGTCTTACGCATTACATCTACCGCAAATCGCAGAATCATTATCAGTCCCAAAATTTCTGGCTCGAATAATGCAGTACCAGGTCGAACCAGCCCCAATCGAGTGGCAAATTTGCCAAATTGTCGCGACAATTCCCGATCGAGAAATGCTGCTGCAAATAGCCCATACTTTGGGCGTAGCATGGGGAGCAGATTGTTGTTTGGTTGCTGCTGTAACTGACAACAAAGTCGCAATTCCCAATGCTTACTGGCACATTGGGAGTGGCCCAAAGTCCTCCGATACCGCAGCAGATTTCACTCAAACACCGCAATTCTCCCAAACCACAATCTTAAACTCGCCCTTAATTTCACCAGTCTTAGCTCAGGTGCTGACAGATGGCGAGGTGGTGGTGATTTCCGATATTCAAGCTCAAAGGGCAGCAAACGCGCCGAATTCCGTTTCGACACCGATCGAGGTGCGGGCAATTTTGGCAGCGCCTGCGCGATTCGGGGGGGCGATCAATGGCATTATGATTATTGTCAAGTCGCAACCTTACGAGTGGTCGGCAGCCGATCGGCAGCGCATCGAAGCAGTATCAGACGCGATCGCCTCCGCGATTTCTCACATTCAAAAAAATCAAGAAATTGCCAGTTTAAACCAACAGTTGCAGCAACAAGCTAAATATCAACATCTCCTCCGCAGAGTTGCTTTATCGATCGACAGGAGTTCAGAAATCGATCTAATTTTGCAGCGAGTTATTGAAAATACCACAGATATCCTGGAAGTAGATCGAGGTCAAATCCTGCTGTTGAAATATACAGACCCACTCTTAAAAAGTCGCTCAAGCACTCAAACTCCCAAAGCAAAAGTCGTATTAGTTTGCGAATCCGATCGCAAAAAAAATCAAAGCAAACAGTCAATTGAACAAAGCGCAGCGGGGAAACAAAGCTCGAAAGCCAAAACCAAAAACCAGGATAAAACTGCTAATTCCAAATCCAAAATCCCCAACTCAAAATCAAATAATTCCCCGGCTTTTTGGATATCGGAATCTAGTTTGTGCCTGGAAGCATTCAAGAGCGCACCTAAATCCCTCGCCCTGGCTGACGCAGGTGAATCGATCGGCAATGAACAGCAAAAGCTCCCAGAAATCTTGAATCTCCAAGGCATTCGCGCCTGGGTGCTGGTTCCTCTAGTCAGCACCAGCGAACCAGATACCCTGTTGGGGTTCTTGGTTTTGCAGCACTCCTCGCCTCGTACTTGGAGGCCTGAAGAATTGGAAGTTATAGAATTAGTCGCAGCTCAAGTCAGCACAGCTATGATCCAAACTCAGATGCTCAAGGACTTGCAAGCTCTTGTCGAAGACAGAAACGCTCAGTTAAAGCAAAGTC
>DMYK01000464.1:0-3692 GCA_003483675.1 Microcoleaceae cyanobacterium UBA11344 | reverse complement strand
GAAGCAGATTAAAGACGATTTTCTCGACACAGTGAATCACGAGTTGCGTACCCCTTTAACAATCATGAAGCTGGCGATTCTGATGCTAAAACAAGCTGAACAGCCGGCGGCGAGTCGGGCTAAGTATCTCGACATTTTAGAGCAGAAGTGTTTTAAGGAAATCGCTCTGATTGAGGATTTGCTCGCGCTGAAGCAGTTTGAGACTCAGCAAGTCCCTATTTCTCTACTCCAGATTAATCTCAAGCATTTAATTCAAGATTTGGCCCTTGATTTTGAGCAAACCTGGGCAGACAAGGGATTGACTCTGAAGGTGGATTTGCCAAATCCATTATCTGCTTTGGAAACCGACGGCTCCAGCCTCAATCGGATTTTGCTGGAACTGTTGACGAATGCTGGCAAATACTCGGCTTCTGGAACTGCGGTAGTTTTGGATGTGTCTTTAGTGGCTGGCTACTTTGTCCTCACAGTATCTAATTTCGGGCGTGGTATTTCTGCTGCTGATTTGCCACACATCTTTGAAAAGTTCCGCCGTGGCATCGGTATCACTGGCCAAGCTATCCCCGGCACCGGTTTGGGTCTGACTCTGGTAAAGTATTTAGTACAGCACTTGAATGGTAGTATTGATGTTGATAGCCGTCCGTCCGAGAGTTCTGAAGGTGATCAGTTGTGGCTTACGTCTTTTACTCTGACTCTGCCACAAGTTCAAGGGTAACTCTCTAGTCTGGAAGCATAAATAGGCCCAGAAATAGGCAATTAGTTATTTTTCCCATTGCTGATGACCTAGTTAAACTTTTTGCGGTGCATTGAACTCGATCGTGAATATTATGCTCACAAAAACTGCACCCAAACTCCTGCGTTGGCAACGTTCTCAATATTCGCCGCTAGCACGACAAATAGATGTTTTTGCAGCGGCGGGAAAGTTTTTGTTTTATTTGTGGTGGGATGGACTGCTGCAAAATAAATCTGCCCATACTAGAAGAATTCGCGCTCATTGGTTGGTCAATACTTTGTTGGATTTGGGCCCGACTTTTATTAAAATCGGCCAGTCTCTTTCGACTCGCGCGGATTTGCTCCCCCTTGAGTATGTCAAGGAACTCGAACAGTTGCAGGATCGGGTTCCTGAGTTTAGTTCCGAAGAGGCGATCGCTCTGGTAGAATCTGAGTTGGGCAAAGATATTTATACTTTGTATCGCGATTTTGACTCGTTTCCGATCGCAGCAGCAAGTCTCGGACAGGTACATAGAGCTAGATTGCACACCGGGGAAGATGTGGTTGTGAAGGTGCAGCGTCCGGGATTGTCCAAGTTATTTGATTTGGATGTTAAGGCCGTTTACCAAGTGATCCGTTTTTGCGATCGCTATTTTCCTTGGACGCGCAAGTATAACTTGGAAGCTATATATCATGAGTTTTTTAAGATTTTATACCAAGAAATAGACTACGTGCAAGAAGGCAAAAATGCCGATCGCTTTGGCGATAATTTTCAAGGCTATCCTCGGATTATTGTCCCAAAAGTCTATTGGCAATACACTACTAAAAAAGTGATTACTATAGAATATGCTCCCGGTATTAAGGTAGACGATCGCATTAGTTTAGAGGCGATTGGAGTAGATATTCAGAAACTCAATCAACTCGGAATTTGCTGTTATTTGAAGCAGTTGTTAATAGACGGTTTTTTTCAAGCTGACCCCCATCCGGGAAATTTGGCTGTAACTGAAGATGGGAGCTTGATTTTTTACGATTTTGGGATGATGGCAGAAGTTAAGTCTTTGGCTAAAGACGAAATGGTCAAGACTTTTTTTGCTGTGTTGAAAAAGGATACTGATGGGGTACTCGATACTTTAATTGCGATCGGCTTAGTTGACCCGATGCCGGATATGATGCCGGTGCGCCGACTGATTACTTTTCTGTTGGATAAGTTTATTGATAAGCCGATCGACTTTCAAGCTTTTAATGAAATTAAGAACGAACTTTACATCATGTTCGAGCAGCAGCCGTTTCGCTTGCCTGCACAAATGATGTTTATTGTCAAGTCATTGACGACTCTCGATGGCATTGCCAGAACTCTCGATCCTCACTACAATTTCTTAGCATCAGCTCAGCCTTTTGTCAAGAGTATTGCAGTGAGCAAAGGTCGAGGGAGTGCGCTCGGAGAATTGGCAAGACAAGCGCGAAATTTTATTACATATAAGTTACAGCAGCCCAGTAAAGCGGAAGTTTTTTTCAAACGTTTAGAGCAGCGGATAGAAGATGGCGAACTGCAAATTAGAGTGCGAAATATCGAGAGCGAAAGAGCCTTGAAACGCATTAATTTAGCCCTGAAAACTCTAATTTTTGCTGGTCTGACTGGTTTGATGTTGCTGTCGGGTGCAGTGCTGCTGGTGGGGGGATACAAAACGGGGGCGATCGGAGTTTTTGCTCTCTCAGGATTCGGCGGTTTATTTATGTTGCGATCGCTGTTAGATTTGTTGCTTAAGGAACAACTCGATAAAATCGCTGAAAAATAAATATACTTGGGAATTGGTAATTGGGTTTGTAGTGAGGACTTTAGTCCTCATTTAAAAGACTAAATTTCTTATGCTTACTCTTGAGTCCAATCACCGATCAACTCTATTTGATTTTGCATTTCTGCCGCGGATTTAGCAGAAATTAGACTCAAAAGGCGACGCATTTGTTCTCCCACAGAATATTTTTGCTGTCCTAAAATAATTCCCGAATGAGAATCACCTCTTTCTAGCCAATTGGTATGAATTAGATAAAAATCCCTACTGTTGAAACTATAAATTACCCTTTGATTCTCAAAAGCCCAAATAAGTTGCTCTTCATCACTGCGAGATAACATTCCTGTTTCGGAAACTGTAATTACATCTACACCGCGACTTTGTAAAGCTTGCAATAGTTTTTTGCTGCGTGAATCTTCATCTAAGTAAAGACGAATTTGGCTCATGCTGTCTCCGGCATTTTTAGCTTGTTTAATGCGGCCAAACGCTCATATTCCGCTTGTTCAGCAGCTAAATCAGCTTCAATTTCTGCTCGATTTGCGTGATAATAAGTCAGTGCAGCATAAACCTGCGCTAGGGTGAGATGATCCAGATCCGCTGCTATTTCTTCAGCATTATTTCCTTGTTTGTATAAGGCTACAATTCGCTGCACTGATGTGGCAGTACCTGCTACGATCGGGATGCCACCGCGAAGGTGCGGATCGCGGATAATTAAAGTGCCAATATCAGTTAAAGTTGGCATAGGTGAATATGGGGTTAAAAATTAGAATTTGAGTATAGCATAAATTTATCATCATTAAATTTTGTCTGCTTAATTTATGAAATCGCTATAGATTACGGCTTAAATACCCCCTTGATTTCTTAGTCCCCCTCTGCTGGGACGAAAGTTTGTGCATATCGCGATTTCAAGATCCGAATCATCAAGGGGTAACGAACCCGGATTTGGTATAAGTCGATCGCGAAAACAGCTTTTGAAAGTGCCTAGATGTTCTACAGGGAAAAGTTCAGCGAGGCTGCACAACTGTTTGAAGATTGTGTGCGCCTAAATCCGGGCGAGTAGCTGCAATTTATCTCCATCGATGCTGACAACAATTATCAGAGTAAGACAGCCGACAGTTGTACCGTTGTCACCGAGGCCAAAAATACCCATTAAACGACAGCGATTTTCAATCATCCAAATTTCTAGCATTTGCA
>DMYK01000133.1:1937-3258 GCA_003483675.1 Microcoleaceae cyanobacterium UBA11344 | reverse complement strand
GATCGACTAGAACAAGTCCGCCGTCAAATGCCCTCCTTGCAACATCGGGTTTTTATCTGAAGGATTTTTGACACCAATTGGTGTCAAAATTTCAGTTGCATTCAGGGATCAGACCAGAAAAATTTTAATTCGATCGAGAATTTGTGTACGTTCGTACACAAATTTTCAGTTGTCGCGAGTGCCGACAGGGCGCGCTCTTACCCGCCCGTACAACATAATATATTGTGTAAGGCTGGTTTAATGAGCGTGCAGTTCTGCTAAAAGCGGAATTGGCGAAAGTAGAATTGCACGAAATGCGTCTTTTTTAGAGAAATGAAACACACTCTTTCGGTTTTAGTTGAAGATGAAGCGGGTGTCCTCACCCGAATTGCTGGTTTGTTTGCCCGTCGGGGTTTTAATATTGAAAGTCTGGCTGTAGGCCCGGCAGAGCAAGTGGGAGTGTCTCGGATTACTATGGTTGTGCCGGGAGATGACCAAATTATTGAGCAGTTGACTAAGCAACTGTACAAGTTGATTAATGTGCTCAAAGTGCAGGATATAACGGAAATTCCTTGTGTGGAACGGGAGTTGATGTTGTTGAAAGTTAATGCTGTTAGCGCGACGCGATCGGAGATAATTGAGTTAGCTCAGATTTTCCGAGCACGAGTGGTTGATATTGGTGATGATACGCTGACATTGGAAGTCGTGGGAGATCCGGGTAAAATGGTAGCGATCGTGCAGGTGCTGAATAGATTTGGCATCAAGGAAATTGCTCGGACTGGGAAAATTGCCCTGACGCGGGAGTCGGGAGTAAATACGGAGTTTCTCAAGTCTTTGGAATCGAAAGTTTAAAGACGAAGGAAGAAGGAAGAAGGAAGTTCGGCAACGGATTCGCTCCACGGATGTAACGGATGTAACGGATGTAACGGATGTAACGGATGTAACGGAGGTCAGGAAGAGGGAAGAGGGAAGAAGGAAGAGGGAAAAAGGAAGAAAAATAATTCAACTTTTTTAATTTACCAATGCCCAATGCCCAATGCCCGATTCCCGATTCCCGATTCCCGATTCCCGATTCCCAATGACTACTAACAAATTACCATTCTGGTTTAGTTGCTACTAACATCGTTGCCGAAAGGCTATCTATGGGTTTTGAAAAAAAGTATCCTTGTCCGTATTCGCATTGCAGTGATCTGAGCAAATTAAGTTGTTCGATTGTTTCTATTCCTTCTGCAATTACATTCATGCCTAAATGACCGGCTAAAATTAAAATTGTTTGTACAATAGCTTCATTTCCTTCATCCTCGGCCATCCGGCGTCCCTTAGCCCGATCGATTTTTACTTG
>DMYK01000133.1:0-1899 GCA_003483675.1 Microcoleaceae cyanobacterium UBA11344 | reverse complement strand
GAAATCATCAATATATAATTGAATTTCTAAATTTCTCAATTGGGCGAGGACAGTCGTCACGGAGCAGTAACGCATACAAGGTAGGATTTCAGGTAAAGTCGATAATAGAGTGAACACGAACTATGAAAGCGATCGCCCATTTTACGCCCGGAAGTCCAGCAGTCCTGCAACTGCATGATCTCCCAGCCCCTACTATACAAAAAGAAACCGATGTTTTGGTGAAGCTGCGGGCGGCGGGGATCAATCCGATCGATACTAAATTGCGGGCGCGGGGTACTTTTTATCCCGATCGAACTCCTCACGTTTTGGGGTGTGACGGTGCTGGAGTCGTAGAGGCTGTAGGTGCTGCTGTGCAACGTTTCCAAGTTGGGGACGAGGTTTTTTTCTGCAATGGCGGTTTAGGTGGTTCGATCGGTACTTATGCTGAGTTAGCGGTTGTAGACGAGAGATTTCTCGCCCTCAAGCCTGCTGCTTTAAGTTTTGCTGAGGCGGCGGCGGCACCGTTAGTCTTAATTACAGCATGGGAATCGCTGTACGATCGAGGACAATTGCGAGCCGGTGAGGTGTTATCAAAGAAAGTGTTGATCCAAGCTGGTGCCGGCGGTGTCGGCCACGTCGCGATCCAGTTGGCCAAATTACAAGGTGCGGAAGTTTGCACTACCGTTAGTACGGCAGAAAAAGCCGAATTTGTCAAGCAATTAGGCGCAGATTCAGTTATTTTATACAAAAATACCGATGTTGTCGATCGAGTTTTGGCTTGGACTCAAGGAGAAGGAGTAGACTTAGCTTTTGATACAGTTGGGGGAGAAACTTTCTACAAAACTATTCCGGCTGTCAAGATTTATGGAGATTTGGTGACAATTTTGGAACCAGATCCCGCTTTGGGCAATTTGAAAACAGCGAGAATGCGAAATCTGCGAATTAGTTTGGAATTGATGTTAACACCGATGCTGCAAGGTTTGGTGTCAGCACAGGAACATCAGGCTGATATCTTGCAGCAATGTGCTAGTTTGTGCGATCGCAATTTGCTAAAAATTCACGTCAGCAAAACCTTCCCCCTAGAACAAGCCCAAGCCGCCCACGAATTATTAGAAGCAGGTTCAGTAACAGGAAAAATTGTGTTGCTGATTTCCTGAATCTCAAATCTCTTATCGTTCAATCCTCGTAGGGACACGGCTCTTGGAGTGTCCCTACCGTGTTTCATAACAGCGGGAACTGCTGTAATAGCCGGAGTTGATGATATCAAGTCGTGTATTCCGCATTAATTTTCACATAGTCGTAACTCAAATCGCACCCCCAAGCCTTAGCAAAACCCGCGCCATTCCCAACACTAACCTGAATTAAAACCGTGTCTTCCTTCAAATATTCTCCCTCCGCCGCCGCTTTCAGATAATTACTCGCAGCAGATTTATCGAACGCTAAAGGTTGGCCATTTTCCATCATCAAAAAATCCCCCAATTGAATCCGCAAATTCTCCTGTTCAAACGGAACGCCCGCACGCCCCGCCGCCGCTGCAATTCTTCCCCAATTCGGATCGCGTCCAAAAATAGCAGCTTTCACCAAAGAAGAACCGACAATTGTTTTGGCAATTTTACTCGCAGAAATTTCGTCCGGCGCGCCGCTAACTTGCACTTCTACTAAACAAGTTGCACCTTCGCCGTCGCGGGCGATCGCCTTGGCTAAATGCACACAAACTTCTGTTAGCATTGCTTCTAATTTGTCTGCTTCTGGCCCTTTTTCAGTAATTGCGGGAGTGCGAGATTGACCGTTTGCTAAAGCAATTAGCGAATCATTGGTACTGGTATCTCCGTCAACAGTAATTTGATTGAAACTTCTGTTAGCTGCACGACTCAGCATTTCTTGCCACAAATGTGAGGATACTGCTGCATCACAAGTTAC
>DMYK01000132.1 GCA_003483675.1 Microcoleaceae cyanobacterium UBA11344 | reverse complement strand
TTTCACGACATCCCTAATACTGTTGCTGGTGCTTGTCGGGCTGCTGCTAAGTATAATGTGGATTTATTGACTATTCATTCTACTTGTGGTAAAGATGCTTTGAAAGCGGCATTGGTTGCTTTGGAGGAAGGGGCGGCGGCTGTGGATAAACCGAGTCCTAAATTGATTGCAATTACGCTGTTAACGAGTTTGAATTCCAGACAGTTAGCTTTTGAGTTGAAAGTACCTTTAGAATTGCCAGAATATGCTTTGCACATGGCATTGTTGGCCAAGGAAACTGGTTTAGCTGGTGCTGTTTGTTCTCCGCAGGAAGTGGAACAGTTGCGGATGAGTTGCGGGGATGATTTTCTGTTGGTTTGTCCGGGGGTGCGTCCAAAATGGGCTGATGGGGGCGATCAAAGGCGATCGATGACTCCAAAGGCTGCTATTAATGCTGGTGCGGATTATCTGGTGATTGGGCGCCCGATTACTGCTGCGATCGATCCAGTGGCGGCTTTTGCGCGTATTTGTGAAGAGTTGGGTTGACAATAGAAATGTTTTTTTAACCCCAGATGAATGCCGATGAATGCAAATACAGCACTTTTGGTGGTATCTGAGGTTCCCGCAGAAACCCGGTTTCTGCGGCCTGCTATATTTTTCATCCTTCACCAATCGACATCCAACCCCACCAAAGCAACGCACAAATCCCAAACCCTAAAAAACCAGAAAAACCAGCATACTGAAAGTACCCAATACTAAACAAAAAACAAAAAACACACAACAAAACAATCCATTTGAGATTAATCACTATCCAAGATAAAAAATCCATATCTGCTCTCCAATTGAATAAGAAATCAAATCGCCCCATAGATTAAACTACATTAAGGAACAACAAGATTACGGAACAAAAAGACGACCAACGCCCATCCAGGTTTCGATATCCAGCAAGATTTCTAGAATGCGGTCAACACAACGATTTCGATAGACTCGATCGCCTAAAAATCGATTGGCATCCCCAATCGTAATCACAGGTAGGGAATCCACTGTATTTTCTTCTCGGATCACCTGTTCTAGGGAGTCTTCACCCTTCATGCTGCGGTTAGCTGTAAGCAAAATCATCTGATTTTCTTGAGCAAGTCTCCAAACAACTCGATCGTTACTATCGATCGACAAATTCATCTGCTTGAAAGTTACAAAACGAATTGAGAGTAGATTTAACCAGCCTTGACTTGCTATATTGCCCAATAAAATCTCTGCATGACCTCCCAGATTATGATCTATCAGAAAATTCATGCTTCTAGTTCGTGTTTGGCTTTTTGCTCTCGAAGTTTGGCCCAAAGAGCCTCTGTACCGGGTTTTGGTGGCATCGCTGCAACGCGGGCATAATGTTCTCGATTGCGCTCTTCCCAGTAATGCTGAATTTCCTTAGCTTCCCTTAAAACAAGTTGATATTCTGCTTCAACTTCTGCACGATTTGCCTCAATGTAGGATAAAGCAGTGTTAATCTGATCTTCTGTTAAGTCAAATAAGCAACGGATAAACTTAGAGGGATACTGAGCAGTCAAGTAGTCCATCACATCATAGAGGGTGATGCGTGTACCCGCAATTGTCAGTCCGCGCTCTGTGCGGATGATGGTTGGTTGGTTGTTGGATACTGAAACCATACCCATAGTTTTTGAAATAGTCTAGGAAATAACCTTTATTATAGCTTACTATCCTGTAAAGTGATATCCCAAGCTTCCGGTTCTTCCAGTTCTTCTTGCCAAGCTTATGGGCGATCGCGTAGGGTAATATAAGCTTGGTTAGCTGCTGCTAAAAACTGTTGTCTTCGGTGATGTTAAGCTTTACAACTCTCGACGCGAGATGGGGATTCTAACATTGATGCGTCTGGAGTCTCACCTTGATTAACTGCAATCTCTGTCTTTAATCCTAAAGCCTTCAGCAAACCAATAAAATCGTTTCTACTCCTAAATTCTATCCAGTATTCTTTGGCTTTGCGAATATCTCGATCTTGGTATTTTTATCTCCACCGCAGAGAAGCAGTACAATAGTTGAGTCTCTTTCTCCAAAATAAACGCGGTAGCCTGGGCCATAGTCAATTTTCAACTCAGAAACTCCCTCTCCTACTGATTTAGAGTCTCCTAAATTACCAAGAGCAACTCGCTGAAGTGGTGGGGGCGGGTTTGTGAGATTGTGGGTGAAAATCAGAGATTGTTGGTGAAACCCGCCCCTACAAATAACGAAAAAAAATATTACAATTGCTCTTTTAATTCATCCAATTTTGCCTTGATTACTTGCATATCTTGCCACATAAACCATTTCGGAGTTTCGGGCTCGCGGGAGGGGTTTCGCAACAAGTACGATGGGTGAAAAATCGGCATACACAAACGATTTTCCCATTCAATCCATTGACCTCTAATTTTACTAATTGGTCGCTTGTCGCTTAACAAACCTTTGAGGGCTGTTGCACCGGTTAATAAAATAATTTTAGGGTCTAATATGCGAATTTGTTCGAGTAAGTATGGTTTGCAGGCTTCTATTTCTTTGACTGTCGGAGGGCGGTTGTTGGGTGGGCGACATTTGATGACGTTGGCTATGAATACGTCGGTTTCTGTGCTCAATTCTACGGATTCTAAAATCTTATCTAAAAGTTTGCCCGATCGCCCAACGAAGGGCAATCCGGTTTCATCTTCGTTTTGTCCGGGCGCTTCTCCGACAATCAAGATTTTTGCTTGAGGATTCCCGCGCCCGATGACGGCGTGAGTGCGACTGTTGCCTAATTCGCAGCGGTGACAGCGGTTGCAGTGTTCGGTTATTTGCTGGATATTTTGATAGGTGCCCGGAGGAATGGGAATTTTGACATTTGTCGGTATTGAGTCGGTTACGAAAGAGGTATTTTGACTGTTGTCAAACAGGCTGAGTTGCAAGTCGCTGGACATATATTTAATGATCAGGGAGATTTTTTTTATGCTATAATTTATAG
Organism: Microcoleaceae cyanobacterium UBA11344; assembly: GCA_003483675.1. GTDB lineage: Bacteria > Cyanobacteriota > Cyanobacteriia > Cyanobacteriales > Microcoleaceae > Microcoleus. The sequence continues at coordinate 3,285 of DMYK01000132.1, read as the reverse complement.
TGTATATCGGGTTGAGTGATTTGAGATTGGCAAAAAGCTTGTATGCGATGCTTGCGATCGCAAAATCTCAAATTGTTACTCTCAAATCTACAATTGTTTGGTAGAGCTCGTACAGGCAGGAATATGTTCTCTAACCCGTTGTTTGATAATCGCGCCGATGCTGGCGAAAGACTCGCCGCAGCAGTTTTCGCAGAGATCGGAAAATTGAATTTAACCGCACCAGAGGCTGTTAAACCGATAGTTTATGCTTTACCACGGGGGGGTTTGCCGATTGCAGTGCCCATTGCCCGCTTGTTGGGTTGTCCTTTGGATGTGGTTGTGGCCAAGAAAATTACTCGTCCAGATAATCCAGAATACGCGATCGGGGCTGTAACTGCTGATGGGCACGTTATATGGCAAAAGCAAAAGCCGCGCAATTTTCGCTTTCAAAATCTAGGACTCCAGCAGGCTCAAGATAAAGCCCAATCTCTACTGGCAGATTTGGATCCGGGATGCCCAAATGTCAGCGCTGCGGGGGCTTTGGCGATTTTGGTGGATGATGGGATTGCGACGGGGATGACGATGGCTGTGGCGGCGAAAGCTTTGCGGGCGCAGCAGCCGGCGGCTTTGTGGATTTGTGTGCCCGTTGCACCGGAGGAGTTGCTAGAATTTTTGGAGGAAATGTGCGATCGCGCGATCGTCTTGGAAACCCCAGATCCTTTTTATAGTGTGAGTCGCTTTTATGGGGAATTTCCGCAGGTTGAGACGGAAGAGGTTTTAAGGTGTTTACGGCAACAAAGTGAGTGGCGATCATAAGTTAAGCTAGAAGGCTAAATCCAAAAGTTCGATCGCTAATAAATGAGACCTTGGCAATTTTGGTTGGATACTTTGATTCTGTCTAGTCAGCACAATCCTCCTCGTTTTCTTGAGTTGGTGATGTTGATTTTGGCGATGATGTTATTGGGAATCTGGAGTGTGACAGCGCAGTGGCAATACTTAGTGCTGTCTCTGAGTTATATAATTGGCTCGTCTTTTTCAATTTTGGTGCGGGAATACCTCGGCCCGCGGCCTCAATTTCAGATAACTCATTTGACAGCAGTGCTGTTGTTAATTATCAGTTTTTATAGTTTTGCTGAACTAATTAGATAGGTAAATCCAGGGAGACAAAAACCCGGTTTCTTAACCTAATTGTGTGATTTGAGGTTGATAACGATCGCCAGAAACCGGGGTTTTTCGGTCGTTCTATTTAGGGCTAATGAGATTGATGTAAAATTAAGCGGTTGCCGGCGGGATCGAAAGCATAAATTTCGCGGCCGTGAGAAGCTGTAATAATTTCTCCGGGTGGCGGACACCCTAAAGTCCAAATTCGGGCGATCGCAATTTCGATGTCGCTGACTTCCAAACACAAACTCATGCCAGTTTTTCCGATACCTGAAAATTCCGATTTGTGGGAAGCTTTCGGTTTGAATATGCCAAGTCTTAACCCCGGAAGTTGAAATTCAGCATAAGTATTCGGAATGTAAGGATTCGGTTCTAGGTCAAGAAATTTTGTGTAAAATTTGACGAGAACTTCATTATTAAGGTCTGCTAACGTAACTAGGGCGGCGCTGTACAGGAAACTCATATTATTGGGAAGGAAGAAGGAAGAAGGAAGAAGGAACAAAAAATATATTATCATATTCTGATACAACAAATACAACAAGTATTTTTTTATGGAANNCGCCGTGTTGGGGATTGGCTTGGGAACAATGACTTGGGCTTACTTCGGCAAGGGCAGCATTTCTGTGTTGTTTAAAGAACCAATTTTAAGTTCGCCAGAATTTCCAGCTACCGATGCTGGTAGCAAAGCCTCGGTTTATTTTCAAGAAGGAATTGAGGCTTATCAATCGGGGAATTATCGAAAAGCTAAAGACAAATTTAGCAGTGCCTTACAATTTGTTTCTACTTTGGCGGAAGCTTACCACAATCGCGGTTTAGTTTGTGCTAATTTGCGATCGGACGACGATGCGGTGGCAAATTTAATCAGTGCGAGCGAGTTGTACCAACAGCAGGGGAATGGATTTGCGATCGACCTAATCAAACAAAACCTTTCAGCCTTGAAGCAGCGGAAATTAGAACGGGAAAAGCAAAAAGCCATAAAAAAATAGAATACTAAGAACCCCGACTTCTTGGGGAAGTCAGGGTTCTAACAGCGCTCGGATTTTACGTTTGCTTTCGGTCAAAATTTGATCTTCTCCCTTGATTTTAAACTTGTCTACCATCTTCTATTTTGTCAATTTTAGCAATCAGCATTTCTCGGCTAGATGCAACGACTCGATAATTAGTAATTGGATCGTAGGCTTCCCATTCTTGAGTCACTTCGCTGTCTTGCCACAAAAACCATTCTCGGTAAATTTCGCCTTCATCAATATCGCCGCACAGAGGAAGCCAATCATCTCCTGCTAAAGTATCAAAATCTCCTCCTACTAAGTCTAGCCAAGCCGCAGCAATACAAGAGTCAATAGCGTTACGATCGAAATTAACTGTGTTAGACTGTATAGAGGTTTCGGGGAAGCAAAAAGTGGATTTCATAAATATTTCCTAAATGTTATGTTATTAATTTATGAAATTTTTAGGACGGGTGGCGATCGCAAAATGCCACTATCTCAACCTCCACATTCCCCGGTCAAGAAACCGTGACAGCCGATCGCACTCCAATGCCGATGGTGTATAACTTAAGAGTGCTTTCGCGTCAACTCCCAGCCTGGGCTGAATTTAGCCAATTCTCCAACTGGCACAGGCGATGGGACTTCCCTCTTCCTTCTTCCCTCTTCCTTTTTCAAAATGCTAGAACTTCACTGTCACACAACTTATTCCGACGGTACTCTCACCCCTGCTGAACTGGTAGCCGCCGCTGCTGCGTCAGGAGTTCAGGCTTTAGCCGTCACGGATCATGATACTATCTCCGGCTGGGACGAAGCCTTCGCCGCCGCTGGCTTGTATAATATAGAAATAGTGCCTGGGCTCGAACTCAGTACAGTTCATAATGGTCGATCGCTGCATATTTTAGGTTTTTATCCCGATGTAAATAAGTTGCGAAATCCTTTGAACGATCGCCTGGAAGGAAGATTTCGCCGATCGCAGGAAATGGTGGACAAATTAGCAGCAATGGGATACCCGATCGAACTGCCAAAAACCTCCCCAGGAATGGCACCGGGAAGGCCTCATATTGCCTCTGCATTGGTAACAGCAGGTTACGCCAAATCATCGCGGGAAGCCTTCGATTAGTGGCTGGGAGATGACGGCCCAGCTTACGTTCATTACGAG
>DMYK01000259.1:3964-5474 GCA_003483675.1 Microcoleaceae cyanobacterium UBA11344 | reverse complement strand
TTCTACTGAATCGCCGTTTTGGTCTTTTTCAGCATAAGCTTTAAGACCACGAGCGATCGAAGTAGGAACTTGACTGATACCCACAGCCAGCTTGGTAGCCACACCGTTGATAGCACCAGCAATTTGAGCCATGAGTTGTTCTTTCGACGGCAGATCCGCTAATGCCTTAACATCAGCTTCTTTCAGCACCCGTCCTTCCATCACGCCGCCGCGAAGTTCAGTCTTTTTAGAGACTTTTTGGAATTCTTGGTAAGCTTTAATCGCGCCGCCGATATCTTCTTGCACGAACAGAAACGCCGACGTACCAGTCAGTAATTCCTGCATCGGTTGCCAGGTTTTGTCACCTTCAACAGCAATTCGCATCAGCGTGTTTTTTGCCACCTGGCAACTGCTGCCTTTCGGGCGCAAACGCCGGCGCAAATCTGTGATTTCAGCAACAGTTAAACCTTTGTAGTCGATCGCGATTACCAATTGAGATTCGCTCAAGGTTTGCTTGAGATCTGCAATAATCTCATTTTTTACTGCTAAACTTTTGCCCATACTTATTTCACCTCCTTTAAGGATGATCGAAAACTGACCATCAAAAACCCCGACCTTCGAGCCGGGGCAGAGAATTAAAAGTTAAGAATTCAGAATTAAAAATCGAAAATTTTTAATCTTTAGTCTTGAGTTTTTAGTTCTTCAGCCTCGGCAGGAAATTAAGCGCGATCGGCACCTGCGGTCTTCAGCTTATTGATTTTGAATTAGGCTATGACGATCAGACAGAAATCAGCATTCTTTCTAGCCAGCATCAAGTTTAGTATCACGCAGGACGCTGACATCGACTTCGATCGATGGGCCCATTGTTGCGGATACATACAAACTGCGCCAGTAGCGACCTTTAGCACCAGAAGGACGGTTGCGATCGACAGTTTCTTGCAAAGCATGAAGGTTGACCAGCAAATCTTCCGCTGAGAAAGCTGCCTTGCCAAACATAACATGAACGATGCCAGTTTTGTCGGCACGGAATTCCATCTTACCACCTTTAAACTCGTTGATCGCCTGAGCCACATCAGCCGTCACCGTGCCACCTTTCGGAGAAGGCATCAAACCGCGAGGCCCCAGCAACCGACCCAATTTTGCCACCAACGGCATCACATCTGGGGTAGCAATCAGGCAATCAAAGTCCATCATGCCTTTCTGAATTTGCTCGATTAACTCTTCAGAACCAGCAAGATCAGCGCCAGCATTCAGGGCTTCTTTAACTTTTTCGCCCTTAGCAATCACCGCAATTCTGATTACTTGACCAGTTCCTTTCGGTAACGATACAGTTGTCCGCAACTGCTGGTCAGTATATTTTGGGTCAATTCCCAAACGGATGTGAGCCTCAGCCGACTCAGCAAACTTAGCTGTAGCTGTTTCTTTCAACAGTTGGAGAGCTTCCAAAGGTAGATAAGCTCTATCTTCAACCTTCTTTTGAAGTTCTTGCAGTCTTCGCGATATTTTCTTTGCCATTTTGATCTTTTGGGGT
>DMYK01000259.1:662-3810 GCA_003483675.1 Microcoleaceae cyanobacterium UBA11344 | reverse complement strand
CAACGGACCCTTCGACTACGCTCAGGGAACTGCAACTGTCAACTGTAAATTGACTTCAATCCGCGATCGCCACGCCCATATTTTTAGCCGTTCCTGCCACAATTCTCATGGCAGCCTCAACATCATTAGCATTGAGGTCAGGCATTTTCGTTTCCGCAATTTCTCGCAACTGAGCCTGCGTAATCGACCCTACTTGCTTACGGTTCGGTTCTCCCGAACCTTTAGCAATGCCAGCCGCTTTTTGAATCAACACCGACGCCGGCGGGGTTTTGAGAATAAACGTAAAACTCCGGTCTTCAAAAACCGAAATTTCTACCGGAACCACCAGACCCGCTTGGTCTGCGGTTCTAGCATTGTACTCCTTGCAAAACATCATAATATTGACGCCGTGCTGACCCAAGGCTGGGCCGATCGGAGGAGCTGGGTTGGCTTTTCCCGCCGTAATCGCCAACTTAATTACTGCAACAACTTTCTTTGCCATTAGTTAGTTCTGTTTCTGAACCTGATTGAACTCCAATTCTACAGGCGTATCGCGCCCAAAAATCGAGAGTAAAACTTTGAGCTTGTTCCGTTCCGGGCTCACTTCAATCACATCACCTTCAAAATCCTTAAACGGCCCGGAAAGTACCACAAGGTGGTCTCCTACTGCCATCGATACTTTGACAACCGGTTCTGATTCCTGAGCGTTTCTGAAGATCCGTTCTACTTCTGAGTGACTCAGGGGTAGCGGTTTGACGTGACCTCGGCCGCGCCCGTAGCGGCGTTTCTGCTCTGCCCCGACAAAATTAATTACATTCGGGGTATTTTTGATCACCTGCCATGTTTCCTCATCCATGAACATTCGGATGAGTACGTAGCCAGGAAATATTTTTTCGTCGGATTGACGCCTAGTACCGTCTTTACCGACTTTGATCCCCGGAGTTTGTGGAATTTCCACTTGCACGATGCGATCGGCAACATCCAAAGTTTGAATCCGCTGTTGCAAATTTGCCTTCACCCGCTTCTCGCAGCCTGATGCAACCTGAACAGCGTACCAGCGAGCATCGATCGCCGGCACCTCTGGCGAGCCTTTTCCTCCGGCGGTTTCTGTGGAATATTCAGATTCTTCTGATCCAAAAGTCATGGCCCAAACACCTTTGCCGCGCCCCAGTTAAAGAAGTTATCCACCAAGTAGATTAGGCTTGCTGAGAGGATTACCATCAAAAGCACGGCCAAAGACTCGCTGATTAGCTGCTGCCGACTCGGCCAAACGACTTTCTCGAGTTCTTCTCTAGTTTCCTTTAAAAAACCCGCAGGGTCAAAGCCAGATGCCGTTATTTCTTGAGTTTGTTGAGCTTCGTCTTTTTTCGCCACAATTGAATCCCCCTTGCGATTTGAGATTTGAGATTTGAGATTTGAGATTTTGTGAGTGGCGATCGGGGCTCGGATTTTTTGACACTAACCACTTCGGCGCAATTCTAAATCTTAAATCCAAAGCAACCACTTTACAAGCCCAACCCATCCGAGTGTCAACAAGCGATCGACGGTACTGATCATCGAGATGCCACACCGAGAATTTGTTGGTGGCTGATCTTTGACAAAAAATTGAACCGTCCCCAAAAACTAATTCTACCCGAAAGCTTGCGGTTTTGGCTGCTGCGGGCCAATCCGGGCGCTTTCGGGCAGAACTTTAAGTTTGGTGATTCAGCGCGCCCTGGAGGACTTGAACCCCCGACATCAGGTTTTGGAGACCTGCGTTCTACCAACTGAACTAAGAGCGCACAGGTGAGGTTGCAAAGAGTTGCTTAACCTCTAGATTTCTATTTTAACACAGTGCGCTCGTAAATTGGAAATTTTTTTTTAAATTTCTCAATTTCCAATTTCCCAATGAGAAATAGCCTGGGTGCATTCCTACAGAGCTCGATCGAACCGCTGTTTGACGCGGGTGGCTTTGCCAATCCGATCGCGCAGGTAGTACAGTTTTGCTCTGCGGACTTTCCCGCGTCGCATCACTTGGATAGTGGCAATGCGGGGCGAGTGAATCAAAAACACCCGTTCCACACCGACGCCCTGAAACACACGGCGAACGGTGATTGTTTCATTAATTCCGCCGTTACGCATGGCAATCACAGTGCCTTCGTAGGGCTGAACCCGTTCTTTGCTGCCCTCTTTAATTTTCACACCGACTCGCACCGTGTCGCCGACGTAAATTTCGGGGAGCACTTTGTTGAGTTCTACCTTGACTCTCTCTATTTCTTCCGTCTCAAGAGAGCGGATTATTTCTGCGCCTTTCATGGGATTTACCAAAACTCACAATCCCTTATCATATATCGAACTGCCCGTTTTATGTCAAAAAAATGTTAAATACCTCACAGGCTGCATTTGGGCAACTGGTGGCGATCGCTGCACTTGCCTTGTACGTCGCTGCCAATTTGGGGGCTAACGATGTCGCTAACTCGATGGGAACATCGGTAGGCTCAAAAGCGCTAACGCTGCGGCAGGCAATAATTGTTGCAGGCATACTGGAGTTTGCGGGTGCGGTGCTGTTTGGCAAAGGAGTTTCCGAAACTCTGGCAACAGGAGTGGTGAATGCAGAAGCCTTCGCAGCCCAGCCACAAGTATTTTTAATCGGGATGGTGTCAGTGCTGGCAGCTTGCGGGATCTGGCTGCAAATCGCTACTCGTCGGGGTTTGCCGGTTTCTTCATCCCATGCGGTTGTAGGCGCGATCGCGGGTTTTAGCTGGGTTGCCGCCGGAATTGGTGCTGTTGACTGGCCAACTATCGGCACTATTTCCCTAACTTGGCTGGCGACACCGGTAGCGAGTGGTGCTGTAGCCGCCCTATTTTACAGTTTAGTAAAGTATTCGATTCTCGATCGACCTGATCCTTTAGATCAAATGCGCGAGTGGATACCTTGGCTGAGTGCAGCAGTGCTGAGCATATTTGGGATCATTGTATTGCCCTCTGTTGTTGATGTCGCCTTCGTGCAGACAGGAGCGATCGCCCTTGTACAGGATAGATTAGGGTGGAATATTCCAGTGCACGATCTTGTGATTGGCATTGGGGGTATGGGGGCGATCGTCCTCACCCAAATTAGCTGGAAAAAATTAGCATCCGCAGGGGAGAAGGAAGAAGGAAGAGAGAAGAAGGAAGAAGGAAGAAAGCCCTT
>DMYK01000259.1:0-518 GCA_003483675.1 Microcoleaceae cyanobacterium UBA11344 | reverse complement strand
GGGTACAAACAAGGAAGAAGGAATAGGTACAAACTCTCCCACTCTCCCACTCTCCCACTCTCTCATCGAGCAACAAATGGCGCGATTTCAAGTCATAAGCGCCTGTTTTGTGGCATTTGCCCACGGTTCCAACGACGTCGGTAATGCCGTTGCTCCTCTCGCTGCGATCGCCTATATCCGTCGCACAGGTTCCTTTCCCCAGTCAGATTTCAGCGTTCCCCTGTGGATTTTAGTGCTCGGAGGTGTGGGAATTATCGTCGGTTTGTCCATCTGGGGCAAAAATGTAATTGCTACAGTCGGCGAAGGCATAATTGAACTGCAACCCAGCGGCGGATTTTGCGCTGAATTAGCCACCGCTGCTACTGTCTTGCTAGCATCCCGCTTGGGTTTGCCAGTTTCGACATCCCACGCTTTAGTCGGTGCAGTTGTCGGAGTGGGAATTGTCAAAGGTTGGAAATCAGTACGTTTTCAAACTTTGCTCTCCATTGGTTCGGCTTGGCTAGTGACAATTCCGATCG
>DMYK01000450.1 GCA_003483675.1 Microcoleaceae cyanobacterium UBA11344 | reverse complement strand
AAAATGTATGGCTGTTTTCCTTCGGATTGTACCGTTGCCATTCTGGGCAATGTGGTTGCCTGTTTCTATTATGGTTGCCATCGGTAACAAAAATGTACAACCAGATTCAACATAAATCTTATAATCTTTGAGGACTAATTCCCTATCCTGATTGCAATTTGTAACATTAAGAAAGTTGAGGAAAATGCTAGTATCAATTAGGCAAATACTACTCATTCTCCGTACTCCTGCCAACGAGATAGCCATGCCAATGCTTGCTGTTTTCTCTCATCAGGCGTGTGCGGCGACTTGACAAACCGATCGACTACTCCAGCAGTTACCAATTGGCCAAGAGGGCCTTGCGATATCAGGCTAGGATAATCATACATATCTCCGAGTCGTATGAGCCGGCTATCTCCTGCTTGTGGATCTCGGTAACAAAATACTACATCACCGAGAGCAGCATCAGGTAAGGCATCCATAAGAGCGGGGTTGTGAGTAGATAGCAACACTCGCAAATTACGACGCTCCGCAATATCTCGAATGCAGGTTAGTAGATGTTTCGCGCGGTTGGGATGAACGCCATTATCGATTTCTTCGATGACGACTAAACTACCTTCGGTTGCTGATAGCATGGCTGCTGTAATTGCTAATACCCGCAAAGTGCCATCAGATAACAAAGCAGCTTCGCAATAGCGCTGATTATTACCAAAGGTTTCTGCCAGCCGCACCATCACTTCATCTCGTGGACCAAAAATAAAATCTAGTCCTTCTATAGCCTGCTCTGGTAAGCTCTGAATCAAGTTTAAAATTGTTTTTTGATTGTCGGGTTTGTTGTCCCATAGGCGAAACAAAACGCTGGAAAGATTAGTTCCATCTTCCTGTAAGCGTTTATCCGATTTGAAACTGTACTCGCGCATTTTGGCGGGAACGGGATCTAGAAATAGGATGTTTTGTAATACTCTTTGATATTCGCGGACTGTTTCAGGAATAACTTTTTGGGATGTCTGGTTTTTTGTATCAAAACGAGCTGGTGTTTCTAATTGAACAAAGATCGCCATTTGATCGCTGCAAATTACTCGTGGCTTATTTTTACCCCTGGTAAAGTTGTTATAGGAAACACCCACATCAGTCCCTATTCCTTGAGAGGGTTGATCGAGGTCATATAGCGACATTTTCTTGGTCGAGCCAACAATCCGCTCACTACTAATATGCAGTTCTCCTTCACGTACATTGAGGGTTATATCAAGTTGGTTCCATTCTGTTGAGTCTAAATGGCAACCGATGGTAAAACTTGACTGTTCAAGATGGCACAAATCATCGACTCGACCGCGTATAATGCGATCGGCATTATTCACCGCATATTGAATAGTCGTCAGTTTTTGACCTTGCGCCAACCATGACAGAAAGCGTAAAGCTTCTATTGCATTACTTTTACCTGCGGCGTTGGCTCCGATGAGCACAGTCAGCGCTCCAAGTGGTAATCGGCTTGTTTTGTAACTCTTGAAGTTGGCGAGGGTAAATTCTGTTAGCATGATGTCGATCGGGCATTGCCGATTATTGGATATTAAATGTAAATGAGCGACTACTTCATGTTTTTCGAGAACCTTTTCTGAATTAGATTTTTTTTTGAACCGCAGAGGGCGCAGAGGGCGCAGAGAAAGAGAAGAGAGAGATATAGAGAGAATGGTTTTCCCTTTTAACTACCGATTCTTCTCTTCTCTATTCCTAATCGCTTTCCAGAATACTAGCCAGCAAAGCTTGCTGAGCGTGCATCCGATTTTCGGCTTGCTCCCAAACGCGCGATTGACTTCCTTCAATTACCGCATCTGTAATCTCTTCGTCTCGGTGCGCCGGCAAACAGTGTAATACAATTGCATTGCGATCGGCTAACTTCAGCAATCCCTCATTTACCTGATAAGGCTCAAACAAAGGAATCCTAGTTTTAGCTTCCTCTTCCTGTCCCATACTTGCCCAAACATCGGTATAAATTACTTGAGCATCCTTAGCAGCAGCTTTGGCATCAGCAGTCACTGTAACTTCTGTTTTTCCGTTAGCAATCGCCTTCGCCTTTTCCACTATCTCAGGATTTGGCAGGAAATCTTGAGGACAAGCAATTCTCACATTCATCCCCATCATTGCACAGCCCAACATCAGCGAATTAGCCATATTATTGCCATCGCCAAAATAAGCCAAAGTCACTCCTTCCCACTTGCCAAAACATTCTTTGACTGTCATCAAATCTGCTAGCACCTGACAGGGATGTTCGTCATCTGTCAGGGCGTTAATCACAGGAATTTTTGCATAATTAGCAAAAGTTACTAAGTCCTTTTGCTCGAAAGTCCGAATCGCTAAAACGTCCAAATATCTGTCTAAAACCCGCGCTGTATCGACTAAAGGTTCCCCGCGACTAACTTGAGTAACGTTGGGATTGAGGTCAATAACTTGACCTCCCAATTTATACATGGCTACCGTAAAACTTACCCTGGTTCGCGTCGAAGCTTTGGAAAATAATAAGCCGAGAACTTTATTGCGTTTCAGCTTCACCATTCCCGATTTTAAACTGGCTGCTAGATCCAGTAAATAATTTAATTCGTCAATACTTAAATCTGCCAGACTTAATAAATCTCGCCCTTTTAATGAGTCCATATTTGCCCCACACCAATTTTTAACTGTGTCTTAAATCTTAGCCCGCGCTGGCGGGTTTTGTTTATTTCAACTTGCGGGTAATTGCTCGATCGCCCGATCGATCGCATCGCAACCTTGCTCCACTGTTTCTACCACCGCCAACAAGCCCCGCAATTCCCCAGCACCGGGGAAGCCCTTAGCATACCAGGTTAAGTGCTTACGCGCTTGACATACACCGCTCTCACCTTTATATTCCCACAAAGCCCGCAAATGTTCCTTAGCACATTCGAG
>DMYK01000451.1 GCA_003483675.1 Microcoleaceae cyanobacterium UBA11344 | reverse complement strand
ATCGACTGGGATCAAGTTTTAGACAATATTCCAGGGCATGCCATTGAACCGATCGTCAACACTCAATTTGTGTCGGTTCTGATACAAGAACTTGGATTCACTAGCAATGAGCAGTTTCCGCAGTTTTCAACAGGTCAGGGTGCTCAGAAAGTAGATTTCGCGGCTCGTAAAAATATTGGAACTGATAAGTTTTTGTTTTCTCCTGTCGATCCCTACTTACTTGTTGAAGGCAAGGGACGGGCAATAGCGACAGGGGCTAAAATTAACTTGGCGGAAGGTACTCCCAAATATAACGCTACTAGGGAACAGATTAAAAAATATCTGCTATCTCCTAACTGCGAAACGGCTCAATGGGGTATTATTACTAATGGCATTCATATCCAGTTATTTCGGAGGCATGGGAAAGTTGTGATTCCTGCAACTGCTTGCACTCTGATTAACAAAGGTAATATTAGTGCCATTGTCCAACATATCAAAAATTTGATTGACAACCCGCCCAAAGCTTTGACAGTTTGTATCTATAATAATAAAGGAGGAGTGGGTAAAACAACAACAACGCTCAATTTAGCAGCAATTTTGCGAAAACAGCAAAAAAAGGTTTTAGTCGTTGATTTTGATTCACAAAGAGATTTAACGCAAACTCTTGGGTTAGATGTAGGAGCTATTACTTTATATGACTGTCTGACTGATACAAAAGCAGATGTTAACAAAACAGTTGTTAATTTTAATCACACCGACAAGCAGGGAAAACCATTACATTTTTTTGACGTGATTCCCTCAAGTGTGAACATGGAAGATTTTACAGATCAGCGTCTAGCTGAATCACACATTCAAAAGGGAGCAAAAAGATTGCGAGATATCCTTAAAACTTTTGTTTATCAATATGATTACATATTGATTGATTGCCCTACCCAATGGTTATTTTTCAGTCAGAGCAGTCTTTATGCCTCTGATGTTGTTCTCATACCTACCAAGCATAATGGATTAGCGTCACTACACAATGCCGCGAGGGTAATTACAAATTTTATTCCCGAAATTAAACAAGAAAGAGGAGATGGTGGACCCATTGCCTTACCAATCTTTTTTAATGGAGAGAAGATCACTGATCCTGCACTTCAGACAACCAATGAGGAAATCCAAAAAATAATTAATCAAGGTCAAACAAACAGCTTTGATCTGCTACCATATTATTGGCCTAAATCTACAAGCGGGAGGAATAACAAAACTATCTTCAGTATTCCCAGCTATGCAACTGTTGCAAATGCTGCTTTCTCTCATATTCCCGCTGTTTTTCTTAACAAAACCGCTGCTGAACACTATTTTGGTCTAATTAAGGAGTATTTTTTACAATGAGTAAGTATGATGACATCGGTAAGCTAATGTACCTGCCATTAGCTAGTATTGAACCAGGAGAACTCTGCTCTGAATCAGAGTTTATCATCACCGCCGCAGCCGAGGCTATTTTGAACTCTGGCGGACGCAATTGGATTCCTGTGATTGTTAAAGAAACAGGTGATTATCAATATCAAGTAGTCAGCAATTCGTTTATTTATGCAGTCGCTCAACAAGCTGAACTAGAGCGAGTCTGGTGCATAATCATCGAGCCAGAATCTAAAAACATTGAGCAAGCTAAAATTCTGGCAAAGGAGGCAATACCTAAAGTTAACCTTAGCACAGCATCAAGAGATACTATTCTCGCTGCACTTGGATATTTGGTTGCACAACCAGGAAGTGCATTGAGGGGATTGGATGTTATGGTAGCAGCCAATCGCATTTCAGCAGCCAATCGGGAAACGTGGTCAAACTTTAACCCTATTACTACCTTAAGATGTGCCATTACTAGGGGTAAAAAGTTAGATGCTTTAGCAAAAGTATTCTATCTATCGCCGCCGGCTCCACTTGCACCACCGCCTGAAAAAGTCAGCGTGAAACGTGCATCAAGAGATGAAATTTTCGATCGTCTCAATTACTTATCAACCAATAAAATAGGAGGCTTTGAAAATATTGATGCCGAAAAAACAGCCGATGCTATTTTCAACGCGAATAAAGGCAAGTGGAAAAGCCTAACCCCAATTCCCAAACTTGAACCCGGCCTTGATACTGCCAAAATGAAGACCTTTAAAACCCTATTTACCCTGTAAAACTAGGTGAAGTGGTGTTATTGTCATCTCAAATACATCTTTTTAACTAAATATATTTATCGCTCCGATCGCTAAATATATTAATGTGCAAAAATGTCAAGCGGACGATCGAACGATTTGAGATTTTGGATTTGATCTTTGAGATTGACTCCGACGATCGAACTCCAAGTCCGTAAACAACAGTTAAACGCTCTCTCACACAATTCTGATGCGTAAACCCAAAACATTCTTTTTGTCAAGTCTTTTTTCGATCGGCTTAACAATCAGTTTTCTCCTGACTCCAGGCTGGTTATCACACTGGTTTCCTTCACGCGCGATCNNCGCAACTATGCCCCCGCAAACCCAAACCGCCGAATTTCGAGCCTTCTGGGTGGACGCATTTAATCCAGGCTTCAAAACACCTCAAGAAGTCACAAAATTGATCGCCGACGCCAAACGAGCCAATGCAAACGCGATCGTCGCCCAAGTTCGTCGCCGTGGTGATGCTTTTTACACCAGTGCGATCGAACCCAGAACCCTCGATCCCAACGTTCCCGCCGGTTTCGATCCCCTCCAAGATTTGATTGACAAAGCGCACGCTGTAGGCATTGAAGTCCACGCTTGGATGGTAACGCTACCAGTGAGTGCGGGCGGTAAACTTCCTCCCAATCACATTTGGCAACAACACGGGCCCAATGCTCCAGGAAAGGACAATTGGGCGATGCTGACTTACGGTGGGGAATCGAAAGGTTTTCTCGATCCCGGCCATCCAGACGCCTTAGATTATACCGTTTCCGTGTATTTGGACTTGCTGAAGCGCTACGATGTGGACGGCGTACAGCTCGATTACGTGCGCTACGGCGGGCCGACTTGGGGCTACAATCCCACTGCGATCGCCCGTTTCAATCAGCAAACCGGCCGCACCGGCAAACCCGCCCCCGCAGATCCCGCCTGGATGCAGTGGCGGCGCGATCAGGTGACAAATTTAGTGCGGAAGCTTTATGTAGAAGCCCTTGCGATTAAACCGCGAGTCAAAATTACCGCCGCCACGATCGCCTGGGGAGACGGCCCGAAAAACGATAGCGACTGGTATAAAACGCAACCATACAAAGAAGTTTTGCAAGATTGGCGCGCTTGGCTAGAAGAAGGTATCATCGACATGGCGATGCCGATGACCTATCAGCGGGAGTACAAGCCGCAGCAGAAGCTGGGTTACAACCACTGGATCGAGTACGCTAAAAACCACCAGTACAATCGCCAAATTGCGATCGGTCCCGGCAATTACCTCAACTATATCGAAGACACTCTCGCCCAGATTCGCCGCGCTGAAGCTCCTTCTGCGACAGGAAATCACGTTGCAGGTACGGTGCTGTATTCCTACGCTAGTAGCAATATTTACACTAACGGCGAACTGCGATCGGGCGGTAGTGGCGATTTGCCCCGCCAGCCTTGGAAATTCGTGTCCCAGAGCAATGATTGGTTTTATACCGCCCTCTCGCAGCCGAGTCAATACGTTGACGGCGCTACGGGCAGAACCGTTGAAACTCAGCCTGTGTGGGCGACTCCGGCAGCCGTTCCCGATCTGCCTTGGAAGTCGCAGCCGACTACAGGTGCGATCGCCGGTAATTTGCAAAGGTGCGATCGAACTTGCGACGGCGCGAACTTGACTTTGCAGGCGATCGATGNNNNAGGATGGTTTGGGGCGATCGAGCTTTCTCCTGGAACTTATCAGTTAAAAGTTGATGGAAGTCAGATTCAACAAACTGTTAATGTTGTCGCCGGCGAAGTCACAAAAATGAATTTCGGAGCCTCTTAATCACTTTGTATGGTGCCCACTGCGCCGCTTTTCGGAGCCTCTTAATCACTTTGTAGGGTGCGCACTGCGCACCTTAGCGCTTAAAATAAGGCTATCAACTATAATCAAATCATCTCACATCAAATTATCAATTTAGCGAGGGAACTATGCTGATCACAGAAGCTCCTTTCACGCTCCGTAAATGGACTGTCAAAGAGTATCATAAACTAGGAGAGATGGGATTTTTTCACCCAGAGGAACGAGTCGAATTACTTTCAGGAAATATCATCAAAATGAGTGCAAAAGGAACTGCTCACACTTCCGCTTTAGGGCGTACAGATAGATTGCTGCAAAGCCTTTTTGGAAATCTGGCTTGGGTACGCATCCAAGATCCGATCGCCCTCGATGACAATTCTGAACCAGAACCCGATATCGCGGTAGTCAGCATCGATCCCTTTGACTATGCGACTCACCATCCCACTCCCTCTGAGGTATATCTGATTATCGAAGTGGCAGATAGCAGTTTAACTTTCGATCGCGAAATTAAAGCCACAGCTTACGCGCGATCGGGAATTGCCGATTATTGGATATTAAATGTAAATGAGCGACTACTTCATGTTTTTCGAGAACCCGCTGAAAATGGGTATCAAAGCGAAGTAATT
Organism: Microcoleaceae cyanobacterium UBA11344; assembly: GCA_003483675.1. GTDB lineage: Bacteria > Cyanobacteriota > Cyanobacteriia > Cyanobacteriales > Microcoleaceae > Microcoleus. The sequence goes on along the minus strand of DMYK01000451.1, from coordinate 357 downwards.
TTAGGCGAAAATGGGAGCATTTCACCGCTGCAATTTCCCGCTGTCAATATCGCAATTCACGCAATGTTGCCGCCAATTATATCAAATTGAAAACGGCTGTAAGTAGCTGGACAAAAATAAACAATGTCATTGCGAGGAACGAAGCAATCTCAAACCGCACGCGCATTGCGACGCACAGCGATCAATGACATGGTTACGTTTATTTATGTCCGACTACTTATCAATTCTATTCATTTGTGAATGATCTTTTTTTTTTACCGCAGAGGGCGCAGAGGGCGCAGAGAAAGAGAAGAGAGAGATATAGAGAGCATGGTTTTCTCTTAGCAATCGCCTATTTATGCGTCCAGGACTACGATC
>DMYK01000452.1:1963-2515 GCA_003483675.1 Microcoleaceae cyanobacterium UBA11344 | reverse complement strand
GATCGTCTTTTCCAGCGACTGCAATGCTGCAAGCACGTTGTCTTTACTTGGCTGAGACTTTTTGAGTTCAGTCATCACTTTTTCTTCGCCATCCTCAACTGCATCGTAGCTTTTTGGAGCTTTAGATTTGATGCCGTCTTCAACTTTCTCCCAGGCCCTCTCGAATTTGTCAAATTCCGTTTTGGCTTTGGCAAAGTTTCCAGTTTGAACTGCTGCTTTGGTATTGGTGACAACAGTGCTCAACTCTGGATAGTTTCCCTGAGATACTGCTACTTTCTCAGATGTGCTTACAGCAGTAGCAGCAGGAATTGCTGGGGATGAGGTTTGGGGGGTGGAAGCTTCCTTAGCGCTGTCGCAACCAGCCAAAGCTAGAAGGGTGACGGCACTCAGGACAAGGATTTGATTGAAACGAGCCATAAAAAAAATTAACAAGACGAATAATCGAGTCTATTATACCACAAACGAAGCAGATAATTGGAGATAAATTAAGTGATTTGGGTGATGGCAGTTTCTCACCCAATTAATCCGCCGATCGCAGGAAATAGATATTAG
>DMYK01000452.1:0-1932 GCA_003483675.1 Microcoleaceae cyanobacterium UBA11344 | reverse complement strand
AGCCAGAGTTTGAGCACCAAGAATTCCGCCCGATCGCCCAAAATGTCCCAGCAATCATCAAAAAGCCCGTCCTAAAGACTTGGCACGATGACTCTGTAGGACTTATGGGGCGGACGCGATCGAGTTGATAGGTGGAGTAGGTGGGGAGAAAATTCACAGCAGGGAGCGCGTGGTAAAGAGAATTTTAAATCTAGCTGTAAACATACTACACTGATATTACACATCAGTCCATCCTTTCATGGAGAAAATCTTATGCATACCCTACCCAGAACCTCAACCACCGAAATGGAAGTCACCAGCATTCGGCTGGAACGGGAGCTCAAAGAGAGATTGAAAGAATTAGCGGGCAATCAGGGCTATCAAGCTTTGATTCGAGATTTGCTCTGGAATTATGTGCAGCAGAAGTCGGGAGAGTATCGGCAGATGTTTACGCGATCGGATATTCGAGCCAGCATTGATACCATAGCGAGGCAAGAGGAACGCTGCGCCCTTACAGGACAGTTGATCCGACCGAACGAGCCGATGTTATTAGGATTGACGATGCACGGCGAGATGGTGCCGTTGAGTATCGGGAGTTTAGCTGGATAAACCAGTTGAGCGAGAATTTTCACAGATTTTTGTAGGGGCAATCCCCGTAGTTGCCCCGAATGAACAAGAATATTAGACAAGTGATAGAATGGGGCATCCGATTTGAGATTTGAGATTGAAGAATTGCTCCCAAAATGTGCAGGTCAATGATAGAGTTTCCATCGGCCATGCCGACTTGATGTTAAATTAGATAAAAATTAAAGGAATGCTGAAAACCCAATACTGGAATACTGCAAGTTCGATCGCCCTGATCGCGCTGATTAACGGATGCGCCGCTACTCCATCCCCCGAACTGTCATCTCCCTCCCCTGTGGCTGAAGCTTCCCGCTCACCGATTCCAGTAAATCAGCCATTAACAGTTTCTACCAACAATCCCGAAACCGCCACAAACACCAAAATCCAAGCATACCTCAACGAGTTGACATCACAAGGTTTTGCCAAAGAAAATCAAGGCATTTGGATGCAATCAGGCAATACTTTACTAGCAAATCATCAAGGCACAACTCCTCTGCCAGCCGCTTCAATTACCAAAGTAGCAACCTCTTTAGTCGCCCTGCAAACCTTCGGACCAGAACATCAATTTATTACCTTAATTAGCACCAACGGCAAAATCGAAAACGGAGTCTTAAAAGGCGATTTAATTATTCAAGGCAGCCAAGATCCATTTTTTGTGTGGGAAGAGGCGATCGCCCTCGGCAACGCCTTAAACCAAAAAGGCATCAAACGAGTAACTGGAAATTTAATAATTGCCGATAAATTTTACATGAACTTTGAATTAGACCCCCTCAAATCAGGAGAATTACTCAAACAAGGATTGAACAGTCAAATATGGTCTGCCGAAGCAGCAGCCCAGTATCAAACACTACCTCCAAACACCCCCAAACCCCAAGTAACAATAGAAGGCACTGTCAAAGTTTTGCCGGCAGTTCCTGACAGCCGACAACCTTTAGTTAAACATTATTCTTTGCCGCTAGCTGAACTGATCAAAAAAATGAATCAGTACAGCAACAATTTGATGGCAGATATGTTAGCTGATACCGTCGGTGGCGCAAAAGTTGTCGCCCAAAAAGCAGCAGCAGCAACCGGAGTTCCACCGGCAGAAATACAACTTGTCAACGGTTCCGGCTTAAGCGAAGAAAACCGCATTTCTCCCCGCGCCGCCTGCGCTTTATTTTTAGCCCTAGAACGCTATCTCCAACCTTATAATATGACAGTTGCCGATGTCTTAACTGTAGTTGGAAAAGACAAAGGCATACTCTCAGAACGGCCCTTGCCAAAATTAGCCGTAATCAAATCAGGAACCTTAGATAATGTTAGTGCTTTGGGAGGAGCACTCCCAACTCA
>DMYK01000453.1:3657-7379 GCA_003483675.1 Microcoleaceae cyanobacterium UBA11344 | reverse complement strand
GTTTGGGCGTCACGGTGGGCCAAAGAAAATCAGCTAAACAGCGCCAAAGCGATTGAAGATAACGAAACTTATGAAATTCACCGGCAGGAATGGTACCAGCGGAAAAATCAAGCAGTCAAGGTACTGATTGAGCTGCCCTACGCTATGCTTTACTTTTACCGTCCCAACGATGCTGACAAATTGTATCTCGAACTTTGCGACGACCACCAGGAAATGATGAAAGATGATTACTATTGGGACAAGTGGGATTTTTTCTATCAGAACCGCAAACTGGTAAATAAGTGTCGCGACTGTGTGTACTGCGAAACCAAAGATTATTATTCGCTTTATTACCTCGAAATCAAGAGCGATAAATTTCCCGATTTTAGTTTTTCTTACCACACGCCGTACACGATCGGCAGAAAGTTTTTGCCGCATCCAGAAACACTGCCTGCTGTAGAGCACGTAGAACAGGATGGCATTTTTAGGTTCGGCCGACGGCTGCTGGAACAGGAGAAAGTTATTCACACACAAGAGGATGTATTGCTCAAGTTTGAGGCGGCTTTGGCCGAAGCGAGAAAGTTTGTTTAGTCATTAGTTATTAGGTGTTTGTCGGCGTTGCTGAATAATGGTATGATTTCGGGCAGATCCCCGACTTCTGAATCAAATTCATTCACTGAAAATCAGAGTGGCAAGAAAGAAGTCGGGGCTCTGATTTTTCTTTTCATACTTCCGATCGGCAACGCCCCGGTTTGTAAAACCACCTCTAGAAAATTTGGTTCATGCCAGTTGACGGCTTGTTTCACTGTTAACTAATGTAACATATTGATTTAAACAAATGAATATAGTAGAATAACCAGATCAGACAAGATTTAAAAACCTACCCCCGGACAGGAGGAAAGTCTACGCCCAAAACATTCACAGAGGAGACATGACTACGCACTTACTTGTAGACGCGGTAAGCTGGGAACCAAGCGCAATAGGGATATTAAGACTGAAAAGTCTCAAGAATCTCCGTCTATGAAAGAGTGGAGAGCGTCAAGTATACGTTGCTATCGACTTAAGATATGATTAAGTTATAATATAAGTAACAGAACTAAGACAATGGGAGAGCTGTAGTTGTTATGGGCCGTGTAGGAGTATTGCTATTAAACTTGGGCGGACCCGATAAAATCGAGGATGTCCGCCCTTTCCTGTTCAACTTGTTCGCTGACCCGGAAATTATTCGCCTGCCGTTTCCCTGGATGCAGAAACCACTCGCCTGGTTGATTTCAACCCTGCGTTTTCAGAAATCCCAGGCAAACTACCGCCAAATCGGGGGCGGCTCTCCTTTGCGTCGCATTACAGACGAACAAGGGCTGGCACTGCAACAGTGCTTGCAGTCCAAGGGAAAAGATGCTCAAGTCTATGTGGGGATGCGTTACTGGCATCCTTTTACTGAAGAGGCGATCGCCCAAATCAAACGCGATCGCATCGAACAATTGGCAATCTTGCCGCTGTATCCTCAATTTTCCATCAGTACCAGCGGTTCTAGCTTCCGGCAGCTAGAAGAAATCTGGGGCAAAGATCCAGAACTCAACGAGATTGAATATACCGCTATCCCTTCTTGGTATCATCGGCCTGGCTACATTCAGGCAATGTCTGAATTGATTGCCCAAGAATTAGACAATATTCCTAATCCCGATCGAGTTCACATCTTTTTCAGCGCCCACGGTGTCCCCGTCAGCTATGTAGAAGAGGCTGGAGACCCCTATCAGCGGGAGATTGAAGATTGCACAAGTTTGATTATGGAGCATTTGAATCGAACGAACGAACACACTCTAGCCTATCAAAGTCGGGTCGGCCCGGTGGAATGGCTCAAGCCTTACACCGAAGATGCCATCACCGAATTGGCAGCAAATGGAGTCGAAGATTTGTTAGTAGTTCCGATTAGTTTTGTTTCCGAGCACATCGAAACTCTGCAAGAAATTGACATGGAGTATCGAGAATTGGCAGAAGAATCGGGGATTCACAATTTCTACCGAGTGCCCGCCCTAAATACTTATCCGGTGTTTATTGAAGCTTTGGCCGATTTAGTGATTGAGTCGATCGAATCTCCCAGCGTTAAGTTCTCTGATGTGATCCGCCCTTCCAAGAAAGTGAAGATGTACCCTCAAGAGCAGTGGGAGTGGGGTTTGACGACGGGGGCGGAAGTCTGGAATGGTCGTGTGGCGATGATTGGTTTTATGGCACTATTGCTGGAGTTAATTGCGGGCAAAGGCCCACTTCATGCGATCGGATTGCTTTAGTCAGTTGACAGTTGACAGTTGACAGTTGACGGTTAACTGTTGACTGTTGACATTTCCCAAAAATAACTAATAACTAATAACTAATGACTAATGACTAATGACTAAATTAATCTGGATCGCGTTTACCTTGGCGAGGATTTCCCAATAAGCCTAGTGTTGCTTGACTCCTGTACCAGCGATACCACTCTTTAGAACTACGAATTGCCAGCCACAGCAGCAACATCGCAATTAATGCTCCTTGGCGAGGCGCATCAAAAGCAAACAACACCAAAGCAATGCACAAACCATCTTGGACAAAAATCACCCAAAGTGGTAAACCTCTGAGCCGGTAAAACCATCCAGCTTGTACCAGTTGCAGCACTAAAGCCAACAAACCTCCGACAACACCAATAATCCACAGCATCCAAGGGTGAGCAACAATTTCGTCGATCGAACTTACCTTTGCGATCGCAACTCCCATAATTGCTCCTACAATGGGACTGAAAATAATCTGCACAATTTGCAGCACCCGCTGTCCCGTAAAGGTTTTAGAAGCAAATAATTCTAACAGCGACCAACTCACCAAAATTGCGATCGCCACTTGGGGGTGAAGCCGCGACAATAGAGGTATTTCCGACCAAAGTTTGTCGATTCGCAACAAACCAATTAACAGCAGGGGAAGGGCAATTCTCATACCCCCCGCCGCAGACGCAGAGAGAGCGGCTAGGAGTGCAATCATAAAAATTATTCAGTTAAGAAGGTGAGTTAATTAGTCGATCGATTTCAGAATTTAATTCCCCTAATGGCTGGCTTCGATTTGAGCGATCGATCTCAAGTTTTGTCTTGAGTTGAGATATCACCCTCTATTTTAAGTCTATATGCTTAATTTCTGCTTGGGAATGGGAGATTGGCGATCGACACAAGTTGACAGTTGACAGTTGACGGTTGACAATTGACAGTTGACAGTTGACAAAATCAAACCTAGATTGTGATTAAATTAAAAAGTAGGGTGTAACCTAAGCACTTCTCCCTTCCCGGCGTTACACTTGTACGCTCGCGAAGTCGAAGTATCCGTTAAATCCGTTACAGAATCCGTTGCCGAACATCCTTCCTATTATGACAGAATCATTATTTACCGACGCCAGTCGCCGGTTAGAACGAGCCTTAAAATATGTATCCCTTTCCGAGGATACGATCGAACGACTAAAACATCCCAAATCTAGCTTAATAGTATCAATTCCCGTGCGGATGGACAACGGTTCCCTGCGAATTTTCCAAGGCTATCGAGTGCGCTACGACAATACCAGAGGCCCATCTAAAGGAGGAGTGCGCTACCATCCCAAAGTATCCCTTGACGAAGTGCAATCCTTAGCATTTTGGATGACTTTTAAATGTGCAGTTTTGAACTTGCCCTTTGGAGGAGCCAAGGGAGGAATCACTTTAAATCCCAAGGAATTGTCAAAAATGGAATTGGAA
>DMYK01000453.1:2666-3633 GCA_003483675.1 Microcoleaceae cyanobacterium UBA11344 | reverse complement strand
TCGATATTCCAGCACCAGATGTCTACACCAATCCGATGATCATGGGTTGGATGATGGATCAATATAATATCATCAAACGGCAACTTTGTCCAGCAGTTGTAACTGGCAAACCCGTAACAATTGGTGGCAGTTTAGGTCGAGATACAGCAACAGCAACCGGCGCTTTCTTTGTATTAGAAAATATTCTCGCCAAATTTGAGATAAATCCTCAAGATACAACAGTAGCAGTCCAAGGTTTTGGGAATGCCGGTGCAGAAATAGCAGAACTGCTGTGGAAAGCAGGTTACAAAGTAGTTGCAGTCAGCGATTCCCAAGGAGGAATTTATGCTAAACAAGGCCTAGACATTCCCAGCATACGCAGTTTTAAAGAGTCGAATAAAGGAATCAAAGCTATTTACTGCGAAGGCTCTGTTTGCAATATTGTCGAACACGAAATCTTGACAAATCAGGAAATTTTAGCATTAGATGTAGACGTGCTAATTCCAGCAGCTTTGGAAAATCAAATAACCGAAGCAAACGTTGATAGCATTAAAGCTAAGTTTATTTTTGAAGTAGCTAACGGGCCCATTGATTCCGCTGCTGACTTAATTTTAGAAACCAAGGGAATCCAGATAATTCCTGATATTTTAGTAAATGCCGGAGGCGTAACAGTTAGTTATTTTGAATGGGTGCAAAATCGCAGCGGACTTTATTGGAGTCTGGAGGAAGTTAACCAACGGTTGAAGCATAAAATGGTCGAAGAAACTGAGGCAATTTGGAAGATAGCCCAGGATTTGTCAGTGTGTATGAGAACCGCTGCTTACGTGTACGGATTAAATCGACTCGGAGAAGCGATGAATGCGAAGGGAACACGGGATTATTATATAAACGGTTGACAAAAGTGCGATTCATGGGTCCAGAAACCGGGTTTTTGCGAAAGACTTCGTTGTCACCAACAGATTCAATAAAAAACCCGGTTTCTTGGATT
>DMYK01000453.1:1746-2601 GCA_003483675.1 Microcoleaceae cyanobacterium UBA11344 | reverse complement strand
GGGCTCAGAAACCGGGTTTTTCCTAAATACTTCGTTGTCACCGATAGATTCAGTAAAAAACCCGGTTTCTTTGGCGGAGTCTAGGATTTATAAATCGATTTTTTACCCAAATTAGCAATAGCAATAACTGTGATATTATCACCACCACCATGCTCCAAAGCCTTGTTCACACATTCTTCAGTTAGCTTTTCCGGTGAGTCTCCAAACTCCTGAACAAGACATTCCAATTGTTGCTTACTAACCTCTCCATTCAACCCATCGCTACACAACAATAATACATCACCCGCAGACCATTTTCGCACCACAGGTAACTCTTCACTATCCCATTTTGGATCAACCGAAAAGTGACTGTTTTCTTTGCCGCCCAAACAAGAGTTTACCACCGAACGCATCGGATGAGTTGGGATATCTTCCTCCGTAATCCGCCCCAATTCTAGCAATACCTGCACCACTGAATGGTCGGCTGTAATATAAGGCTTATCTCCTTTAGCAAAATGATACAAACGACAGTCACCCGCATAGAGATGAATGCATTCTGTGGGAGATACAATCGCCGCTATTATAGTTGTTCCCATGCCAAATAATTTGAAGTTTTCGCAGGCGGCTTCTTGGATGGCTTCGTCGGCATCGTAGAAACATTTTAGCAAGAGTTTGTATCGCTCTTGAGATGTCTCCGGTAAAGGTGTTTTTAGCAGCTCTCCAAAGGTATCTACAGCGATTTTGGCTGCGACTTCTCCTCCCCTGTGTCCCCCCATGCCATCGGCTACTACGGCCAGTACAGTAGATGTTTCCGGCCAGGATTCTAGCAGATAATTGTCTTCATTGTGGGGGCGAACTTTGCCACAGTCAGTTTTG
>DMYK01000453.1:0-1710 GCA_003483675.1 Microcoleaceae cyanobacterium UBA11344 | reverse complement strand
ATTGCCCAATTTTATGATATCACCAGTTTTGAGAATTTCAGGACTTGACGGTTGCCTCGGTGCTGTGGTAAGGAGTTTTTTCCCATTGACAAAAGTACCGTTTGTACTATCTAAATCAATAATTTGCAGTTTACCTTCTACCCATTCAATCACCGCATGGCGGCGAGATATAGCAGATTTATTATCAATTTTGCATTCAGTTAAGTCAATGTCTGCTATACTCATGGGAGCATCGCTGCGACCGATTACTGCTCGCATTTGATTCAGGGGAAATTTCTGGTTGGCGCTGCTGCTATTGCGTACCAATAGTTTAGCGTTGTCTGGTGTCAGTGGAGCTTGATAAATTGGATCGGACCCAAATCCGCTACTCATTTTGTACCTCCTAGTTCTCGTGAATCTCTGAGTAATTTGGTGGTTCTGTTAGCATCTAATTTGCCGCTTTTTTCGAGGTCATCTAGCTGCTGATTGATTTGATTAACTATATCAGTTTTTCCGGCTTGTTCTGCATTATTTCGGGCTGCTTCCAGTAGTTCTTTTTGCTGATTGGCATCGTCGGTGCGGCTCAATTCGTTGCTTGTTAGGTTAATCAGCCAGCAGCAATGGTCGTTCTTGATTTCCTTGTTTTCTTTTTGTGCTTCACTATAGCTGGTGGTATAATTAATAGTAGCTTTTGCTCTGACTGGATTCGTCATTCCTTTGGCTGTGAGCTCGATGGATAATACGTCTTTGTTACCTGTGGCTTCGCTAAATTCGCCTAGGGGAATTTCGAGTTCTATTAATAAATCCGTGGGGACATTGGCGGCGATTGCGCCGAGGCTTAATTGGTTTTTGGCGGTTTCTTCTAGGGGCAAATATTCGGGGCGGTAACGACAAAAGCCTTTGATTATAACTCCGTTGCTAGGTATTAGCTTGACGAGGGTATTTTCGGTGGCTATCGCCTGACATTCTGTGAGTCTTTTTTGGAGTTGGGGCTCCAGGCTGGCTGGGGTATCTGCAAATATAAATGAGCCTCGCCCTTTGTCGCTTAAATCTGTCAAGAATGCTGTATTAAAATTATTAGCATTTCCCAATCCGACGGTGTTGAGAATTATACCTAGGTTGGCTAGTTGTTGGGAGCGATCGATCAAAAACCCAGTATCATCTAAAATAAGTCCTTGGGATGTGGTAGCATGGCCGTCAGTAATCAAGATTCCCACCCGCGCGACTCCGGCTTCTGGGGGTAGGGCGTTGACTATCCAATCTAAGGCTAAATCGGTGCGGGTAACACCTTCTGCTGTCAGTCGGGAAATGGCGGTATTGGCGGGTTGAAGGGCGGCGGCACCACCGGGTAAAGATTGCAGCAAAGGTGTTATACTGGTGGAGAAGCCGGCTAATGAAAGGCGATCGCGATCGCGCAATTGAGCCACAACAGCCCGACAAGCTTCCTGAGCCCGTTGCAGATTTTCTCCTCCCATTGATTGGCTGGTATCAAGGGCGATCGCAATTCGCAAAGGTAAACCGGGCCCACCGGATTGGGGACGAATTCGCACTCGCAAGATGTGTTTTGTGTTTTTGGCTGGTAGATCCCAGTCAAGTTCTAGGTTGAACATGATGTTATTTTGAATTAAGATTGTGCGAGCTTTGCAGTATATTTTACATGAATATTAAATTTCTGAACAGTTAGAAAACCGAACCACCCATTTAAAGATTCGTAGGGGCGGGTTCACCAAC
>DMYK01000326.1:8238-10310 GCA_003483675.1 Microcoleaceae cyanobacterium UBA11344 | reverse complement strand
ATTCCTTTGTCTCAATCCTCATCCGATTCTGAAAACAGCGATTCCAAGTCCCGATATCCACTCACGACACGAGCAATATCAATTCCATCTTCCCTGGAATAATAAAAAATGATGTAATCATCAACAATAAACCCTCGTAAACTAGGAGATAGCTGGCTATAATTTTTTCCCATATTAGGAAAACCAGCCACAACTTTACATCGCTCTCGAATTCTATCAAAAAGCTGACTAGCAGCACTGGAATTATTCCGAGCAATATACTCGCAAATTTCATCTAAATCTCGAATCGCATCATCTGAGAAAGAATAGGTACTCATAGTTGCGACTCAGAATTAGAGCGAATTTTCTCCTGCAACCGGGCAAAAACTACCTCGCCATCAGTCACTTGTCCTCTGGCGATTTGCTCAGTACCACTAGCAATTTTCAGCCTTAGTTCTTCTAAACGCTTCTGTTCTGAGGCGCGATTTTGCTCCTCTAGCAATTGCAATGCTTTACTAATTAACTGCTCGACACTGTTATATTTGCCCTCTTCTAATTGCGATTGAACATATTTTTCCTGTTCAGTTGTTAAGGTTATATTCATTGTCTAAGTGCCTCCCAAATTTATTAATTTAATTGTACAAGGAGTCTCGATCGCCTTAAACCCAAGAAACCGGGTTTTTTGCCGTATCTGCGGGCTTTAGCGCGTCTTTTCGCAAAAAAACCCGGTTTCTGACTACCCATGCGTAAGCCCTAAATATTCAAGATTTGCGCCACATTCTCAGCAATCGTTTCCTCCAACCCCCGCGCCTCAACATTCAAGATTTCCAACTCCTCATTCAACTCTTCCAACCTTGCNNCTCTGGCATTGGCTCTAAAAACGCGATCTCTTTTACTTAACTTCATTCTTTAAAATCACACACTAATCTCTTAAAAAGAGACACAGAAATAATAGTGGTATTTGTCAAATTTTCAGCTTCGGTAAAATCGCGATCGCCAGTAATTAAAAAATCTGCTTCGCCAGCTACAGCACAAGCGAGAAATTTGGCATCTTTCCGATCTCTCGGAAAATCAACTTCAACATTGACTTCAATCAGTATTGTAGCACGATCGAGAATGTTAAACCATCTCTCTTTCTGCGACTCCGTTAACCTTAGCCGACTCCGACTTAAAACCTCCTTATATTCTCTGAGAATTTCTGCTGACACCACCCATTCACAATCGGGACTCTCCACAATAAACAAAATAACTGCTTCTGGGTTTCTCCCAGTCACCGCAGCAGAAACTAAAACATTAGTATCAATAACTATTCTCATAGTCCCTTTCGATAAGCCTCAATTTCTGCTGCTATCTCCTCTTCAGTCATGGGATTATTTGCGTGTAAGGCTTGCGTCTCCTTCAATAACTCTCGTAAATTTTGTGCTAAAGCTGCTTTAGGATTATTTTCAACCAAAATAATCACCTCAACTCGTTGTCCAGCTTGAAAAGGTAAATCAGATAAAACTACCTTTGAGGGATCTTCAATCGTCACGTATTTTTTATAAGCAAACATGGCTATTTCCTCCAATGTTTTAATTTTAATTCTGAGAGCAAGTACCTGATATTGTAACAATATCCTCCAACAAAATCATCACATTTTCAGCAATTGTTTCCTCCAACCCCCGCGCCTCAACATTCAAGATTTCCAACTCCTCATTCAACTCTTCCAACCGTGCGGCAAAATCAAAATCTTCCGCCTCCTGACGTTCAGCCACCCCCACATAACGCCCAGGATTGAGACTCCATCCCTGGGCCTCAATCTCAGCCAATGTTGCTATTTTACACAAACCCGCGACATCTTGGTAAACTTTTTCTGGGAATGTCTCAATCAGCATTTCAGAATCAGCAGTCAACTCTGCCTTTTCCCCTCGGTACAGCCGCACAATATTCGAGATAAACTCAATCTGTGCTTCGCTAAACTCCCGATGGGCGCGATCGACTTGAGAATAAATATGTCGCGCATCAATAAATAATACCTGATCCCGGCGAGAAGTCTTCACCTTCCCCCTGTCAAAAAACCACAGCGTACAAGGTAAAGTCACCGTATAAAAGAA
>DMYK01000326.1:7562-8119 GCA_003483675.1 Microcoleaceae cyanobacterium UBA11344 | reverse complement strand
GGAGTTAAAGCAGTATAAAATAGCTGAATCCAGAGATAATTTGCATTATCAGTAGTCGGCGCACCAAAGGGATAATGAGGGTCGCCCTTAATCTTTTCTCTATCTACTCCATTAACATTAAAGGGCGGATTCGCCATCACAAAATCAAACGCACCGACGCTGTTGTGAATATCTTGATAATAAGTGTTACCTTCGCGGATATTTCGCAAACCAGAAACGCCATGCACTGCCAAGTTCATCTGACAGAGTTTCACCGTTCCGTCTACCTTTTCCTGACCGTAAACACTAATAACTTGATTCGGGTCAAATCCTAACTTATTCCGAACCCGAATTGCACTCTGCACCAGCATTCCCCCAGCACCACAAGCCGGGTCTAAAATTCGCCCGTAATTCGGCTCTATCACTTCCACAATCAGCTTTACCAGTGAAATTGGAGTAAAAAACTCTCCGCCTTTCTGCCCTTCTTTCTGAGCGAAATTCCCCAGGAAATACTGATAAATTTCCCCAAACGCATCCTCAGTAATATTTGCTCTGGGAATCCGATTTAAGATTTTCAA
>DMYK01000326.1:5998-7530 GCA_003483675.1 Microcoleaceae cyanobacterium UBA11344 | reverse complement strand
AGTTCCTCATTCTCATCTGCGATCGCCTTCATGGCCGCATTAATCGCGCCGCCAATATCCTCAGCTTCCGGGCGATCGAGCAAATAATCAAAACGGGCAGTTTCCGGCAAATAAAGCGCCCCTTTTGCCTGATAATCCGCCTTACCCACCGTGCGCCGCCGGCTGCTGGTTCCGCCTGCAATTTGTTGTGAAACCAGGGCAAATTTATAATCAGCATAGAGCAGAAAACCAACCCCAGAACGGGTACGGAATATTCCGAAGGCTTAAGTTTAGAGTTGGCCCTGAGTTCGTCGGCTGCTTCCCAAAGGCGTTTTTCTAGTTCGGTATAATTTGCTGGCATTGGCGTTATTTTCCCATATCCTTGATTTATTTCTTCGCTGAGGCAACAACAAACAGCACCGCCTCGTACAAATTCTTATTATAGGCGATAATGATAATGTCCGCAACCCCATTAAATAAATCAATTTTCAGCTTTTAGTATATGCCTAGGCATTAGTGTCAACTTAAGCCTGAAACCCAGTCAGAGACTAAGGTAAGTAACAAATACGATCGCACTCCTCACCCCTTGCCAAATCGACAATCCATCTGCGTCTATCTGCGTGCATCTGCGGTTAAAAACATCCAATCAATAGCTTGGCAACAAATCAAATTACCTAATATTGTATAATTGAATAATTTACCGCACGGATCGATCCGCCAGCTTATTTCTTGGATACCACGTTTTCCTTCGTAATTCTAATCAGAAATCGCAGGGCTTCATTCACGGCTTCAGAATCGGGAAACATCTCTGCCACATCCGGTTCTAAACGAATATTTACACCACCAAAGGTCTTTCGTCCAGATCCTACCCTTCTTACACGCAACTTGCTCAAATCATATTCCGATCGCAGTTCATCCTCCATCCCTGTTTCATCCTTCTTCATAAACTTCTCGCTCCATTCGTGTTACTTTTCTGGCGCTAATCAAACGAATAATATCTCCTCTTTCAGTATACGACACTATCAATAAATGACCTGGCTGGGACTCTCCAACCATAATATAGCGATCTTCTTCATCAGAGTGATCTGGATCGTAGAAATCGACATAGAGGGGATCCTCAAAAACCGTTCTCGCTTCCTCAAATGAGATTCCATGCTTGGAAAAATTTAACGCAGCCTTGTTTTCATCCCACTCGAATTTCATAAAGATCCAAAATCAGCATCTTTGATATAATATTACACATAGAAACCAAAACATTAAATTCTCATGGCACAAACAGTCTGGATCGCACGACACGGAAACCGCATCGACTTCGTTAACCCCGGCTGGTTTCTCACCGCAGAAAACCCCTATGATCCCCATCTTTCCGAAGATGGCCACATTCAAGCAAAACAACTAGCCAATCGCCTCAAAGGTGCAGGAATTTCACACATTTTCGCCTCCCCTTTTCTGCGAACAGTCCAAACAGCAAACTACGCAGCCGAAGCTCTGGATTTGCCACTTAAACTAGAGTGGGGATTGTGCGAATGGCTGAATCCTGAATGGATGCCGGC
>DMYK01000326.1:3205-5968 GCA_003483675.1 Microcoleaceae cyanobacterium UBA11344 | reverse complement strand
CCCTCCTACACAGGGGCAGTTCCTAAGTACCCAGAAACAGCGGAATCTTGCCTCAAAAGGGCCGGGGATACGGCTAAACGTCTGGCGACTGAGTTTCCACAAGATATACTGTTAGTCGGTCATGATACGTCGGTTTTAGGAACTGCGATCGGGCTTTCCGGTGCTTTGGAAACGGAAATTAATACTTCTTTGTGTTGTTTGGTGAAAGTGGTGCGGCAAAATGGTGCATGGTCGATCGAACTTAATGGCGATACTTCTCACCTCACGGATACTGAAACCGCGATCCGGTTTAATTAGAAGTTAAAGTTGAGTAAATCTAATTTTGAAATGGCAGAGGAATTGATGTCTTTAAGTATGGTTTAAAGCCAAAAAACGTTTAGGGCAATTCTTTCCGACCAGTTAGCAAATAAGTAATCATGTATCCCTTACCCTTAACTTGAATAGCACCTCGCCTCTGAAAAGTGTATTTATCCTTTAAGATCTCGTAAGTTTCTGTGGTTACTTGAATGCAGCCGGTAATCCCGTGAGATTCCATGCGCGAAGCAATATTTACAGTGTCGCCCCACAAATCGTAGATAAACTTTTTGAGGCCGATGACGCCAGCGACTACTGGGCCTGTGTTAATCCCGATGCGAATGCTAAAAGGTTCCTCATGAGTTAAGCTGAGACGGCGAATTTCTAACAGCATATCGATCGCCATTGCTGCGATCGCCTCGGCGTGATCCGATCGAGGTGTAGGTAAACCGCCGACAACCATATAAGCATCACCAATAGTTTTAATTTTCTCTAAACCGTGGCGATCGGCCAAGTGGTCAAAAGCCGAAAAAATATCGTTGAGCACTTTCACCACCGCAGGAGCTGAAATTCTCGACGAAAGCTCTGTAAACCCCACAATATCGGCAAACATCACAGTTACTTCGTCAAAACTTTCGGCAATATTGTTTTCGTTGCTCTTGAGCCGCAGCGCAATCGCTGCGGGCAGAACATTTAGCAGCAGTTGTTCCGACTTAGCTTGCTCAGCTTCCAACTGTAGGTAGGCATCCTGCAATTCTTCGGCTTGGCGAGTTCTGTCTCTGGCTAGCTTTTCGATTTGAGCAGTACGGCTCAAGGCTGTCAACATATAAGTGACGGGAATCAGAGTCCACAGCATCCCCATCGTGAGAGTTCCCCAAGAGCGCCAGTGTTTCCGAGTTTTGCGAATTTCCGGCGTTGCTGCGACGTAGAGAAACCACTGGCGGCCGCTAATTTTGAGGAGCCTCCTACAAGCTGTATACTGGGGGCCTGGATTCTCTTCAATCGGGCAGTTTGCCCTTGCTTGCTGTTCAAAATTAGCTGATAGGGGAAACACTTGTTGGTTGGCGGATTCAAACAGCATCCCAAAGGGATGAATTTGTTGATCAGCAGCGAGATTTTTGAGAACGGGGCCGCCCATTGGCGCCGGCTGCGGTGATGCTTCTTGGCGCTGTGGTGGCTCGTTGGTGAGATAAATTTGGAGGTACTCGGTATTGCGTCCTTTTAAAGAGGCTTGAAAAAGATCTTTGCCTCGAAATATGCCCAGAACAAATCCTTGCAGTAGTTCGCGACGGGATTCTACGGTAATTGGTTGAGCGCTGTTTGCGTAAATCGGGACTATTGCCAACAGACCGGGTGCTATGGGACGATGTTCAATTAAGCCGACGTAGTCGGTGACAATCATTTCTCCTGTATCGCGGCTGCGATCGAGTGTGGGGCGAAGCTCTGGGTGGGAGGCGAGGTCAAAGCCTAACGCTGTCTCGTTTCCGGCTGTGGGTTCCACGTAGTATGCGGGGAAGTATTCGGAACGCTGGCCGGCTGGGCGTAGTTCTCCTTGGGGGCCGCGTTCTGTAATCTCGAAGCTGGGGTCAGTTTGGGTTTTGGCTTTGGCTTCGTAGTCTCCGCGTTCGGAAGTGGTGATGCGGGGAACCCAAGCGAGGAGTTGCAGGCTGGGGTGGACGGAGAGGGGACGGCCTACGAATCGGGCAAAGGAAGAAGGCTCGACGACGCTGAAGGCTTTCATGTAGTCGCTGAGGGCGAGAACTGTGTCTAAGTCGGAGTTTAGCTGGCGTTCGATTCCGATCGAAATGTCGTCAATGCGGCGGTGCATTTCGTAGTCGCGACGCTTGTCTTCCCAGTCCCATACAACTACGAATGTCAATATAGAGAACCCGACGCCCAAAGTCAGTGTCAAGCAGGCTGGAATGTAGCGAGACCAGGGTAAAGGTAATTTTTTAAACATATAGCAGATGTTGAAGGAAGAAGGAAGAAGTCGATGCGATCGGGTAATTCCCCGCAATGGTTTCAGCCGATCGCGTCCGGTGGCACCTTGTCGGTTGCTATAAAAACTCTGATCAATCAACCACAAAGGGCGATCGTCCATTCTTAAATAAACCCCAGTCCCATTTTCCTCTTTTATACCGGAATTTCAATCCAGAACTCAGATCCCTGTCCGGGTGCTGAGATGCAGCGCAGAGTTCCCTTATGTTTTTCTACCACAATCTGATAGCTGATCGACAATCCCAGTCCTGTCCCAGATCCTACTGGTTTGGTGGTGAAGAAGGGGTCAAACAGTCGATTGCGGATGTCTGCTGTCATTCCCGGCCCGCTGTCGGCTATACAAATAACGACCCGATCGCACTGACCGATTTCGCTGTCACTTTTCGTCTCCAACTCTGCTTTTTTGAGTTGGGTGCGAATAGCGATCATCCGAGGTTGCTGTTGGTTTTTTAGGGCGTCGATCGCATTGCT
>DMYK01000326.1:0-3157 GCA_003483675.1 Microcoleaceae cyanobacterium UBA11344 | reverse complement strand
TTCAATCCGGTTTTTTTTGCTATCCTGATTCAATCTGTGCTGCAAAATTAACAGCGTGCTTTCAATACCTTCGTGAAGGTCTGCCAACTTCATTTCCGCTTCATCTAGTCGCGCAAAATTTCGCAGCGATAAAACAATTTTACTAATTCTTGTTACTCCCATCATCATCGAGTCTAGCATCTTTGGCAAGTCGGTTTTCAGATATTCTAACTCTACTTCCTCAATTTTTTCTGTAATCTGAGGTTCTGGGGATGGGTAACAGCGCTGGTAGAGATTCAACAGTTCTATTAAGTCACGAAAGTAGTGTTCTGCGTGACAAATATTACCCTGAATAAAGGTGGCAGGATTGTTAATTTCGTGGGCAATTCCAGCCACCATCTGACCGAGGCTAGACATTTTTTCTGAGTGAACTAATTGGATTTGGGTGTGTTGGAGTTGTTCGTAGGCTTGTTGCAATTGGGCTGCTTGTTTTCTCAATTGAAATGCAGAGGCTTGAAGTGCGGCTTCTGAAATTTTGCGATGAGTAATATTTTCAATCATCCCTAAGTTGTAAATTGGCTTTCCCTCGCCGTCTCGAATCAGAGTAGCTGTCACGTTAGCCCAGACAATCTTACCTGTTCCTGTGATCAGACGTTTTTCGACCTGATAGCTCCGAATTTCTTGTCGCTCAAGAGCTAAAGCCCCTTGCATATTTTGTTCAAGATCTTCGGGATGCACTAGGTCTATAAATGTTTTTCCCAACAATTCAGATTCGGTATATCCCAGCATTTCGCAGTAAGCTTTATTCACTTGGACTAGCTGGCGATTCTCTAAATTGGCTAAGTCAATTCCAATGGGAGCATCTTCAAATATTTTGCGAAACACTTCTTCGCTAGCATGGACTTTTGCTTCGAGAGCAAGTCGATCTGTGATATCTTCAAAAGTCAACAAAATGCCGACAACATTTCCGTGGTTGTCGTGGAGGGGTATTTTATTTGTATCCAGCCAGCGCTGAGTGCCGTCGGCTTGCAGTTGGGGTTCTATGATGTGATATTTTGGGGTATTGGTCTCCATGACCTGACGGTCGCAAGCTCGAAAAAATTCTGTTTCTTCTGGCTTCCAAGGCAGATCGAAGTCGGTGAGACCAGGGATTTGATTAGGGTGTAAACCTGCTGCTTTGGCAAAGTTTTTGTTGCCACCTAAATAAACTAAATCTAGATCTTTCCAAGCGATAAACTGAGGGATGTTGTTGATTACTAACCACAGCATTTGTTGGGTTCTTTGCAATGCTTCCGTCCGTTCTATGACCCGCTGTTCTAGTTCTTGATTAGCTTGTATCAAGGCGGCTTTTGACTCGCCGAGGGCGATTTCTGCTTGTTTGCGATCGCTGATATCTAGGATCATTCCATCCCAAAGTATATCGCCGCCTGATTGCTTTTCTGGGCGAGCAATTCCCCGAATCCATTTAATTTTACCTGATTTGGTGACGATCCGCCCTTCATATTTCCAAGGTTCTAAAGTTTCCGCTGAAATGGCTACGGATTTTGACAGGAATTTTACGTCATCTGGATGAACTGCCGACCACATTGAATCGGCTTTTTTTTCAATTTCTTCTACTTCTAATTCCGACAATTCTCGACAGCCAGGACTGACATAAATAAAATTATAGGAACCGTCAGGATGCAGCAATAATTGATAAATCATTCCCGGTACGTTGGCGGCTAATTTTTGGAATTTAGCTTCGCTGGCCACTCGTGCTGCTTCTGCTTCTACGCGATCGGTGATGTCGTAAAATGTCGATAAGATTGCCTCTTGACCGTTAAAATGAATTAACCGCATTGATATTTTTGCCCAAAACAGACTGCCGTTTGCTTTCTTGAGGCAGATTTGTTCACGATCGCAAAAGCCGTTTTCTGTGACGGATGCTAGTAATTGTTGGCGATCGCTGACATTGGCATAAAAGTCGATTTTTTTGCAACCGACAAGTTGTTCGGAACTTAAACCGAAAGTTTTGCCAAGGACGGGATTTGCATACAAAATAACGCTGTCTTCCACCCTGGTGATTAACAAGGGAACGGGAGTCGCGCTGGCGATCGCCTGCAATTTTTCTTCACTTTCTGCTAGGGCTGTTTCGGCTGCTACTCTTTCGGTAATATCATTTTGAATTCCGATAAAGTGAGTGAGCTTGCCGCTAGCATCTCGCACCGGGGAGACGGTTAATTCATTCCAAAAAGGAGTTTTGTCCTTGCGGTAATTTTTGAGCACTACTGTAATTTCAGTGCCTGCTTGCAAGCTGCTGCGGAGTTTGCTTAATAGGGCGCGATCGGTATCTGGGCCTTGCAAAAATCGGCAGTTGCGCCCAAGGACTTCATCGCGGCTGTAACCGCTGAGTTTCTCAAAACCAGGATTGCAGTAGATAATTGGTCGATCGGGCTCACCAGCATCGACAATTATGATGCCGTTACTAGACGCTGCGATCGCCCGTTCTAGGAGAGACAGGTGGCAAGAATCTGTTGTGGTCCGATGTGAGATGTGAGATGTGAGATGTGAGATGCTGGAATTAGTCACTGCTTTATAAATCCGTACTCCCAGGGCGCGGGCTGAAAAATAAAAAATAAATAGGACTTACGAATGATTCTATATGTAGGGTGCACTGTGCACCTTACCAGTATCAATAGTGGCTCCAACCATTTTTTGCGTAAGTCCCGATCAAAAAATAGCTTGATCCATTTTGATTTTTTTATTTGATATATTTATTGTAATTTTAACATTCTTAACAAAATAAGTAGACCAACCTAAAAAAACAGAATATCCAGATCCCCGACTTATTTAAGTGCTGCGGGGATCGAAAGCCCGATCGCGTTTTACACTTAATTAGGTTGATTTACTTACGGGACAAGCAGGCGGGAAACGGGGAAAAATCCCCGATTTCGATGCTTTCCTGATCCAAGTTCGCTTTTGCTGATCAACCCATCTAAATTGACAAGGTGATTTTAGAACCTTGGGCGGTTTTGTTAACTTCGATTCTGGCTTGAAAAGCTTCTTTCAGGTGCGGCATATGGGTGACAGTGAGAATGCAGGCAAAATCAGAGGCGATCGCATTAATAGCTGCAATCAGCCGATCGCACCCTTCCGCGTCTTGAGTGCCGAATCCTTCATCAATAATCAACATTTGCAA
>DMYK01000266.1:2621-5240 GCA_003483675.1 Microcoleaceae cyanobacterium UBA11344 | reverse complement strand
GACCTTCTTTCCCCTGGTTCCGTAGGTAGCGATAGCCCGATCGAACTTAACTTATTTCTCAATTCCAGCCACTTTTCTTCCGCACTAAACGGAGGATGCGAACCGTAATTGTGAGCAGAAATCTCCATTTTGCCAGCAATATCAACGGTAAATAACTGATAGGGTTTTTTGCCTTTTCGATGCAAGTGGGCCACAAAGCCTCCGTAGGTGTCCCCCGTACCCCACTGAATATCTATTTCCGGTGCTTGATTTTTCACCCAAACGTAAATTTCTCTTGCCGTTTGCGCCTCTTCTGCGCCCCGTCTAGCCTTAAGTTCGGCAAAAAATGAAGATTCATCCCAGCGTCTTCTTTCGCGCGTTGCACTGGATTTTTTCTGCTGTGCTTCGGCTGTCTGACCGATGACTCTGGGAACCAAAGTTTTCAAACCATCTTCACTTACATATTGCTTAATTTCCAGGGCGAAAACTTCAACTGGGTCCATCTGTTCGTTGAGAAATTCCACCGCCCGGCGCATTTCAGCGGAAATCTCGTCAGCTACAAAAACTAAGCGAATTTTACCAGCTTGCAAATTAGTTTTAACTTTCTGCCAAAACTGGTCTTCATTAGCATCCGCACCGAGAAAATCTTCAAAGATCTGTTCGGGATCGCGGCCCCGATCGCGACAATTAGCTTCAAACAGAGCAATAATTGAATCGATCGGCCAATAAACTACTGCATTAGCAGCATAGTCGATCGACTGACCTAAAACTTTTTGTCGGAGAGCAGCATTAGGAGTGCGCCTGACATCCACCAAAGTAGGAATTGCATCTTGGTCGAGAAACAAATGATCCAGGGACCACTGGACGGCTGTTTCCTCATCGTTAGCCACTGTCACTTCCCGCGAAATTAACAGCCACTTCCGGGCTGTGGCCCGATCTATTTGGTCTCCAGCAATCAGATTAGGATAAGTTACAAGCAAGTCTTGTAACTGATCTTCCGAGTCGTAGGGCTGTTCCATCATTTCCACCAGCCTGTCGTCATCCTGAATCAGATAAATACCTCCAGCCATGCACATCCACCTACTTAATTTTTGATTTTTGATTGTTGATTTTTGAACAGTTAACTGTTAACTTTTGCAGTACCCTGAGCGTAGTCGAAGGGTCTGTTGTCTGTTAACCGTTAACTGTTAACACACTAATTAGTAATCAAGCCAGTAAATACTCGTTGTGCCGGCCCAGTCATGTAAATCCGCCCAGAAACTTCTGACCATTCGATTTGCAAAACGCCACCGGGGAGTTCAACCGCAGTTGTCCGATCGCACTTACCGGTCAACACCCCAGCCACCACAGTCGCACAAGCACCAGTCCCACAAGCTAGAGTAACACCTGCGCCTCTTTCCCACACCCGCATTTTTACATAGTCCGAATGTATCACTTGAATAAATTCTGTATTTGTACGCTGCGGGAATGCTGGGTGGTGTTCAAATTGAGGCCCGACAGTTTCTAAATCAATAGCCGAAACATCGTCTACAAAAGTAATGCAGTGAGGATTACCCATGCTGACACAAGTAACAGACCAAGATTTATCAGCTATTTCGATCGCCACATCTATAACTTTGGCATCTGGTGGGGCCAAAGTTGTCGGAATTTCCGCAGCCAGCAGTCGGGGAAATCCCATATCGACTTTAACCTGACCGTCCGATCGCAATTCCGGGCTAATCACACCAGCAGCGGTATGAATCCGGTAGAGAGTTTTCGCCTCTGAACCTTCCAAATCGGCGATAAACTTAGCCAAACAGCGAATTCCGTTGCCGCACATTTCCGGTTCCGAACCGTCGGAGTTAAAAATCCGCATCGTATAGTCAGTGCCATTTTGCCCAGGAAGAGCAAAAATTACGCCATCTGCACCGATCCCAAAATGTCGATCGCACAACACCACAGCCTGTTCTGGTGTTACCACAGGTTCAGAGGAGTGGCGGTTATCAATCAGAATAAAATCATTGCCCAGTCCGTGATACTTAGTAAACTCGATCGGCATAAAAACCTCTGAATGTTAAAACTGATTATAGGACTGGAGAATATGGTTTAAGGTGATATTTGACTATATTTTTCTGAACTATGTCTGAATTTGAGACCGGATTGCCCAGCGTTCGCCTAATACAAAGCTACATCAAAGAAAAACAACAGGTAGAACTAAAACTCCTTACCAACGACTTGCTAGTGGGCAGAATTTTTTGGCAAGACAATAACTGCATTTGCGTCCTCGATGCCTCAGAAAAACAAATTCTGATTTCGCGACAAGCCATTGCTTATATCAAAAGCAACGGGTGAGAGTGGGAGAGACTGAGAGTGGGAGAGACTGAGAGTGCCGTTGGTGTCAACTTAAGACTAAAACCCTCTGTCTCTCTCGCTTGTAGCCGAGTCTCGATCCCCCTAAATCCCCCTTAAGAAGGGGGACTTTGAATGCTCTTCCCCTTTTTAAAGGGGAGCTAGGGGGGAACGAGAGCCCCTCTTCCTTCTTCCTTCAATCCGTTACATCCGTTACATCCGTTACAGAATCCGTTGCCGAACTTCCCTCCCTAATCGCTAAACAGCTTTTCGCTAACTTGGGCGGTGACAAAAGGCAGTTTCACTACAGGT
>DMYK01000266.1:1560-2573 GCA_003483675.1 Microcoleaceae cyanobacterium UBA11344 | reverse complement strand
CGATCGCCCTCTTGCAAATCGGTACTTCCATCTGGCCAGCGAGTAAACTTCCCTTCTCGCCGGAGCGCCCGCACCTGCACCCCGTACTGACTCAGCAACTCCACCTCCGACAGTTTTTTGCCCGCCCAAGGACTGTTTGCTGGCAATCTCAGCCACTGACAAGAACTGTCGCCGGGGGGCACACCAATTTCCCCCTTCGCCAGCAACTCAAAACTCACAAGTTCTTCGGGCTCTCCGACTACCAACAAGCGATCGCCCGATTGCAAAGCTGTCTTACCATTGGGATAGTCAATTTCCTCGCCCTCTTTACGGACGATCGCCATAACACTGACCCCTGTCAACTGCCGCAAGTTAGTTTCTTCCAGAGTCATGCTAGCGATCGGAGAACCCTCCGGTAGATTGTACCAATCGCTGTTCATATCTCGAACAGCCACTTTCAAAGCCCGCGAAATAGCCGCATTTCCTCGCGCCGGTCGCAATTCCAGATAGCGGCTGCTGCGAATTTGCTGGACTTCCCGCCCAATAGCCATTGGCGACAAACCCATACCAGCCAGCAAGTGAGATGATAGTTCTAAACTAGCCTCGAACTCAGGCTGAACGACTTCCCAAGCCCCCAGTTGGTAAAGCAATTCGATATCTTTATCTTGAGTCGCCCGCACGATAATATCTAAATCCGGGACTAATTCCAAAGCTCGCTTGAGACACAAACGAGTGCTCATGGGATCGGGAAGGGCGATCGCCATTGCTTTTGCTCGTTCCACCCCCGCAGCTTCCAATACGTGCCAACTGGCGGCATTACCATAAATATAGGGAATTCCCTGGGTTCTACACTCTTGAATTCTGCTTTCCGACTCGTCAATTACCACAACTGAACAGTTGCGACTTTGCAGCATTTTGACTAAATTTCTGCCGACTCGCCCGTAGCCACAAATCACAATATGATTTTGCTCCGGCAAAGTTTCAGCTATTTCGACAGGTTGAGATGTTTCGTCAAAATAGCGCTGAATTGGCCC
>DMYK01000266.1:1220-1498 GCA_003483675.1 Microcoleaceae cyanobacterium UBA11344 | reverse complement strand
AGGTAAACGTTTCGCGAAACCAGTCCTAATGCTTGGCCGGAACTGGCGAGAACAAAGGAGAATTCTCCAATTTGAGCTAAGCCCAAACCTGCGATTAATGCTGTTTTTAGTGGATAGCCAAACAGTCGGACGATCGGCGTTACGATCAAGAATTTGCCGACAAATACTAAAAATACCAGTCCCAGGATTAATTCTAAATGGTTCCAGAGAAACACCGGGTCAATTAACATTCCGATGGTGACAAAAAATAGGGATGCAAAAATATCTCGCAAAGGCTC
>DMYK01000266.1:0-1195 GCA_003483675.1 Microcoleaceae cyanobacterium UBA11344 | reverse complement strand
GCCACAAATGCGCCCATCTCGATCGAGAAACCCAAATATTCAGTCAGCAGCGCAATCCCCAAAGCCAAAACCACAACTCCCAGCAAAAACAGTTCCCGACTCTCTGTTCTAGCCAGATAGCGCAGCAACTGTGGTACAATCCAAATTCCCGCAACTACAGCACCCGCAGCAAATAAACTAATCCGCAGCAGGGCTAAGGCGATCGTCATACCAATGGCTTCTATCGGCTGATTGAGGGCCGGCAAAACAGCTAGCATGAGCCCCAATGCTAAATCCTGAACTACCAATATTCCTAGCATTACTTGACCGTGGGAAGTACCCGCTTCATTGCGTTCCATCAAGCACTTCAGTACAACTGCGGTTGAGGAAAGCGACAGAATTGAGCCTAAAAACACGCCTTGGGCTGGTGATTCTACCCAGCCCATAGCCAAGGATGTGAAAGTAGTAATGGCGATCGTCAGGACAATTTGCAAGCCCCCGCCGCCCAGACTAATTGCTTTCACTTTCTGGAGTTCGGCGAAAGAAAACTCAACGCCCAGAGCAAATAACAGAAAAGCAACGCCGAATTCAGCCAGGGTGTCTACCTGAATTAATTCTTTAATCAGCCCCAAACCAGCGGGCCCAACTACCATCCCTCCCAGGAGATAGCCGAGAATTACCGGCTGTCGCAAAAGCGATGCAAACAGTCCTCCTGCTGCGGCAGCAGCGAGAACTAGAACTAAGTCAACGATCAGTCGGAAGTCTTCTTGCACAACTTTATGAAAAAAGTGTAAAGTTATATTATAGTGTTTTAATGTGTTGACTAGGTTTGGCGCATTGACGATCGTTAAGGAGCAAGCGCAACTGCAACTCTCGAACCAGGTATTTTCTGATGACCAAGAGTTCAAATCCTCACAAAAAGCTTAACCTCTGGCAAGTTGATCGAGGCATTGCAGCTTGATTGGTGGTGCTATTTCATCTGAACGAGATCAGCATAGAAATGTTAAAATAAGTTACTTTTTTTAATCTATTTGAAGGGGCGTAAAATCAATATAACCTAATTCTGTCATTCTGAGTAAAGCGAAGAATCTCAAATCTTTGATATCGCTGAAAAACCCGGTTTCTTTAATCCCGTGCAAAAACCAGAAACCGGGTTTTTATCAAAATATTTAATTCACACCTTAGATTGAAGTAAAAACCCGGTTTCTTTAAGTTT
>DMYK01000189.1 GCA_003483675.1 Microcoleaceae cyanobacterium UBA11344 | reverse complement strand
GCGGCAGCAAAGGATGCAAACGGAAGAACGCACTAATCATTCCAGATGCCGCTCCCATCTCTCGAAAAGACTTGAGAAAAATCTCTAAACTCGATGTATCATCAGCAGGAATAGAGAGCGGTGTTGGATAGCCATAAGGGGTAGTCGCATCGTACCAATTATCAGGTGCTTCAAGGCTTTCTGGAATCTTTCGAGTTAACAAAGGAACCAAAAACGCAGCTTCATCTGCCTCCCCATAGAAAGCAATAGGTTGACTTTGTTCATACTTTGCTGATAAAGAAACATACTCTGGTAGATGGTAAAAATCGTGCAAAGCCAGTGACAAGAAACGTTTCCATTTTGGATTGCAAGGCAAAATAAATTCTGACAACATCATCATTTCGCTCCTTTTAAATTTCTTTTTTTTAATCCCGGTAAATGATCTATATCTTGGCGTAATTTTGCCAGTTTTTCTAGCCACAAAATATCAGTTGAATCTGTTTGAGTAGGGACACAGCATTGCTGTGTCCCTACTTGCACCAAAATAGTAATTGTTTTGCGGTAGTAACATTCAAATTATTTAAAATACAATTCCAAGATTTTCCCCCGACAGATGTCTTGAACTAATTTCCCATAAACTTTTCCATTGTGTCCTGTTCTGATTGGTTGATTCCATCTTTTTTGACCACTTTCCATAAAGTTAGAAAAAGAATTTTTAGGTCAAGCCATAGACTCCAATTATCCACATACCAAACATCTAATTTGAATTTTTCTGTCCAAGAAATGCTATTGCGCCCGTTGATTTGCGCCCAACCCGTGATCCCTGGTGTAACATCGTGGCGACGTGCTTGTTCGGGGCTGTAACGCTCTAGGTATTCCACCACGAGGGGGCGGGGGCCAACAAAACTCATATCGCCTTTGAGAACGTTCCAGAGTTGGGGAAGTTCGTCTAAACTGGTTTGGCGCAGAAACTTACCGATCGCGGTGATTCGCTGTACGTCGGGGAGAAAATTGCCATCGGCGTCGCGATCGCTCGTCATCGTGCGAAACTTGTAGAATTGGAAAACCTCACCGTTTTTACCGGGACGTGGTTGAGCAAAAACAATTGGTCTGCCCATGCGAATGTAGATCGCGATGCCGACAATAAGCAGCACAGGAGAGAGAATTAAGAGCGCGATCGCCGCGGCTAATCTATCTAATACAGACTTTACTAATTTGTAGTATGCGGTGACGGATGATTGATCCTTCCACATTGCTAATAACCTCCAAAATAGAACCCTAAATAAAAAACAACGCGGCATTTCCTCAAGGAGTTTATCACAACCCGCCCAGGCAAAATGCGCTTCTCGTCGAGCCCGTTTCGCAAATGGCGCGATCGCATCTCGATATCTTTATTGTGTTCTAAGACAAAGCTTCTGCATAGAGTTCTTCATATAGCTTCACAATTGAGCGCAGATCGTAAGCTGCCATGAATTCTCGTCCCCGTTTGCCCATTGTCTTAGCTTCCTCTGGATGCTCTAAAATCCAGGCTATTGCCTCGGTCAATGCCTGAATATCACCGACTTTTACTAAAAGACCATTGCCATTTTTTAACAGATCGCGAGTCCCTCTAATATCAGTCCCAATCACAGGAATTTCCGCACATAAAGATTCCATCACACAATTAGGAAGACCTTCTTGGGACGAAGCCAAAATCGTCGCCACAGATGCCCGCATCAAAATCGGAATGTCGGAACGTAACCCCAGAAAATGCACCTGATTTTGGCTCCCTAAGTTTGATGCTAATTGTTGCATTTCCTCAAACAGAATTCCATCACCCGCGAAGGCTAAATGCACTTGGGTACGTCCTAACTGGGCAAAAGCCCTAATAATATCTTCTGGTCGTTTGCGGGGGATAAATTCTCCAACAGACAAAAATAAAGGATTTTCCGGTGTCAGTCCCAACTCTTGACGCACCCGTATTACCTCTGTTTCAGGAATATTACTGGGATTAAAGCGTTCCACGTTTAAACCAGTTCCGGGGATATAATGAACGCGATCGGGGGCGATCAGTCCATAGCGTTTGGCCGCGTCCTCATCTTCGTGATTAACAACGACTAACTCATCCGTCCACTGGCCTGCTAACTTTTCCAGACTCAGGAAAATGGCATTGCGGAAAGGAGAACCTCCCTGATAAAAGTGAAAACCTTGGGCTGTGTAAATGACTTTGACTTTACCTTGCTTGCGTAAATTGTTCAGGCTATAGCGAGTGACAAAAGCGGCTACAGGCGTAGAGACATTGACCAAATCATAAGATTCTTCAGCCAACACCTTTTGGATTTGTTGGGGCGCGATCAGCAAGTTGCGCGGATCTAAGGGATTTCTTGACCATTCTACATCCCAAACGCGATCGAACGCTTTTATATGTTTCGCACTCTGGGACACCTGATAAGCCATCCCATCCACTTGCCACCCCTGAGCACGCAAGTTAGCAGAAATGGGTAAAAAGAAATTAAGGGTTCCTGGGATAGTTGTCACGATTAACAGTTTTTTCATTATTTTTGTCTTAACCAAGCTTCTGTTATCTCTCGTACATGGCGATAAAAAGCAATCCGCTTTTTCTGGAGGAATTCGTCTCGATATTGTTTGGCTGTCTCTAGGTTACGCGCCGACATTTCAGCCATTCTTTGTGGGTTCGTCACTACTTCACGAATTTTGCGGGCTAAAGCTTCCACATCGCCGGAGGAAACCATATCTTCTGCTGGCAAAAGTTCTGGAATGCCTCCCACTTTTGAGCCAATACTCGGATAATAATACAGTTTTTTCATATTTATTTTCCTTGTATTTTCATTCATTTCCCGTAACCACCTTAACTTGAATTCTCTGCCAGGTCTATCAGCACAAAAAGCCCCCTAATACTAGATATCTTCAGTGTCACTATTACATTGATCCCAAATTTCTTTCCATTGTCTTAATTCTTTTGGAGAAACTGGGTGATTACCAGTCCGATGCCGCAGGAGCTTTAAATTTAGACCTGTACTCATTGCCACAGCATCTACTGAAGCTTTTGCTAGTTGCTCTACTACTCCCCATGTCCACCCAGAGTTTTTTTCTATCCAGGCTTTTTCTAGTAAAATCCTAGACAAAGTATAGCGACTCTCTAAACTCTTTTTTAGAGACAAATTTGCTACACGATATCCTAGTAAAATATCGGGAAGACACGCAAAATGACTGGTTTGATAACTGCGAAGTAGAATCTCATAATCTTCAGCCCTAGTTGCCCATGTTCGGTATTGATAAGTCCTAAACCATTCAATTTTTCCCATCCAAGTAGGATGTAATATGTTGAATCCTGCCCTCGGACGATGACAAATTTCATTGTGTTCAAGATTTCCTTGAGTTATTCCCATAGGATTTCCTTCTCCATCAAAAATAAGATATTTTGTTCCTAGAAGGTCAATTTCAGGATGTGCTTCAAGATATTCTACTTGAGATTTGAGACGCTCTGGATAAGCAATATCGTCCCCATCCATTCTGGCAAAATACTTGCCCTGACTCAGAGCGATCGCTTGGTTTAGGCGACGCTGAAGCTTTTGGTTAAGCCCATCGGCTATGACTCGAATTCTCGGATCTTTGAAGCTCATGGCAATGTTTAATGTTTGATCTTCAGAACCATCATCAATTAGCAGAAGTTCCCAATGAGAATAGGTTTGATTTAACAGAGAACGAACTGCCAACTTTAAAGTTTTTTCACAATTGAAAATTGGCATTCCAATACTGACCAGTGGTTCCATTTAATCCTCCTTTAAAGTAGTTGCTAGAATTGATTGATACAGAAAATTTATTAAAATATAAAACGCTTTACCTTTCATAAATTTCCAGAATAAATATGAACAGCGAGTGGTTGAATTTTTCCATAAAGCTTTCCCTGTCCAAAGTTCATTTCAGAAATCTCTGGAACACTTGAATGCAGATTTTTCACAGAAATAGGTAGTGAAATTATCAAATGGTCAATGGCTTGATCGGACGCATTAACGACAATTGCCAGAGCTTGACCGTTTAGTACCCAAATAGCTCCAAATATATTCGGGTAGTTAATATCTATCTTTCGCCAACTTCCTTGTAATAAGAAAGGAGTGATAGTCTTAATCTCAGGCACTAAAGATTTTAATCCTTCCCATAGCTGAGGATGATCTGGCAAGTACCAACTACGATCATAATAAGTGTAATAAATAATTCCTTTAGCCCCTGCAACTAAAGCTTGGTACGTCATATTTCTTACTTCATTAAAAGTCGGAATTACCGGATGTTTAAGATGTTCTTGAGAATCTGACCAGGAAAAGGCCTGTATATTCGCATAAACAGTTCCATTGAACGGTGCAACTGTCTCACGAGTAAGAGACACTCGCCGATAAGTAGAAGAAATTTCATCATTGTTACCAATGGGATAAGATTGCATAGCAATTATATCAGAACAATTTTCAAATTTATAAATTTCATCTGAATATCCACTTATATAAGTAATATGGTTGGAATCTAATGATTTTATCTTATGATTCAATTGCCGAATATCATGGGGAGTCTGCTTGCCATCATTTACGTCATCCGCAATATTCCAGGCTAAAACAGCAGGTTTGTGTTTAAACTCCTTAACAACATTCTGTAAATTAATTTGTTGCTCAGTAATAACATATATTCCCTGTTGTGCTGATCGATCAAGAAAGTCCCCATAGCTACTTTCATCGTTTATGTCGGTTGTCGAAGAAACATGAATTGTATTAAATCCAGCCTTCGCAATGTTCTGCATAGCTTTTATTCTCTCTACTGCTGTTGATTGCCATGAAACATGATAAAATCCCAAGGGAAATAAAGGCTTACCGTTCACAGTTGTAATTCCCTTAACAATTTTTACACTTCTTATTGGGGATTGAGAAAGAGAATCTGGATAATGGAAACCAAGAAAACCATTATCAAAAAATAAACACAAACTCATAATCAAGGATAGTAAAAAAAATGTCGCAAGCTTAATTTTGATCTTCATAGTTAATTGTTGGTATTAATGAAACAGCTAGAAAAGATTTTGACTTTAAAAAATTTACTTTGGAACTTTTCTCCTAAGAGCGATCGCAACAGAGCAGAGATAAAAGCCAATAAATTGTCCTATAGAAGGAGTAGGATAAAACGTTTCTTGACTTCCGGCTGAGACCAAAAAAGCAACTGTTACCCAAAAGATGGGTTTTTGTCCAATTTCAAACTGATATAGATGACGCAGTATCAAATAAAACAAGAAAGAAAAGATTACCAAACCTATTAATCCAGTTTCGGAAGTAATCTGCAAAGGAAGCATATGTGCATTGTCCCCACGATCAATGGCAGAGCCAAATCCGTTGCCAACAAACCAATTAATAGGATTATTATCTAGACTCGCTAGGTGTGCAACCCATCGCTCATCACGCCCACTTAAATTTTCCTTTTTATTAGCTTGTAGTACCGTAAGTTGTCGTTCAATAATTGAGCCTTCATTAGAGTTTAACTCAATTGATTGCAATCCAATTTGGGTAGCAAATATTGTGATTACCAGGAAGAAAGTAATAACCCAAAAGGCATGAGTAGGTTTATACAAGTAATATACAACGAAAAAAAATAACATCGATACCAAACCAGAGCGAGATTCGCTGATAAATACACTGAACAACGAAATAACCATTAAAATTGTATTCTGAATCGCTTGATTTGGATTTTGTGTTAAATGAATTCTCAATCCGATTAGCATCATTACTTGAGCAGCTACATAGGCACGATTATATCCAACAAATCCCAACCCCTGTTTTCCACCGGACTTGGCTATGCCTTCATAAAATTGCCAAGGTCCTACTTTCGGTAAATGTGCAACGATACTATCAATCGGAATTAAACCTGCATAAGTTATGAAAACTCCCATACATACAAAAATCAAGACTCCATCCACAATCCATCTTGCTACTTCAAGCCTTTTGGGTGTTAAAGGCACTGTTGATGTCAACCAAAATATTGTAAAAAATACTGAAAGTCGATAAAGCTGGAAGGCACCAAAAATCGAACCACTGGACTCTTGATCTGCGGAAGCCTGATAACTAATATAAGATACGATAGAACCAAAAAAAACTATGAATAAAACCAAAATTATCTTTTTTGCCGAAACAGAAATTTCAACAGTAAATCGCCGACATTTCCAAAATGTGCAAATTAGGCAAACAAACGCTAGATCGGACAAAGTTGGCCAAAGCGCCCAAGGTCCAATCGGTAAGATAGGAATAGTAATACTTTGAGATGCTAAGTAACAGCACAAGGAAAAAAATAACCATCGAGTCTGATTTAACTGTAATAATAAATAATTTTCATTCTCCTTTTTATTATTCTCTTTAGTCATTTTGAATTTCCTTCGTTAATTACCTGAGTTAATCCCCATAGCTTCTGCTGATAGAAGTTAACCAAGTTTGTCAAACTATTTTGGATATTAAATGGACTATGCTCAATTATCTTCAACATTTCGGGCTTAGAAATGTTCAGTTGACTTTGCCGAGTATTTAAGATAAAAACCGACCATTGCAATGCAGATTGTGATAATGAAATTCGTCGTATTAGGGGCAATCCCCGATCTAATTCCTCTGTAATAACATCCGAGAGAATGAAAGGAAGTCCCGCAGATTGTGCTTCAATACCTACGACTGGTAATCCTTCATGGAAGGAGGGCAATAAAAAGACATCCATCACACTTTGCATCAATTGAGGGACATCAGATCGCAATCCTGCAAAAACAACATAAGGTGTCAATCCCATTTGTTTTACTTTTTCCTCAATCATCGGTCGTAAGATACCATCTCCTATCAATAAAAGACGCATTCTAGGTTCTTTTTGAACAACACTAACAGCAATTTCTAAAATGAATAAATGATTTTTTTGTTCTTCAAAACGACCAACATGACCGATTACAAAAGCATCCTCTGGAATCCCTAGCTCCTGACGCAGGACAAGTCCATCAACAGGTGTTTTAAACGGTGTTAAATCAATGCCACAATAGAGCACTTGCCAACGGGGGTTATTTTCCCAATCATCCCCAAATAGAGCCAGCGCCGCGACACGACTCGCAGCTAAACCTGTTGTGGCAGAACCCTGAATAAAACCTTTCATTAAGGTCGTATAGACCCGTCTTAAAAAACTCGCGTGGGCATCTACCTCAAAAGTATCATTGTGACTATGGGCGATGCGGATCGGTACTCCCACCTGTTTTGCTAACCAGAGAATATAGCCACTAAAGTGATGGACGTGGCTGTGAACTATGTCATAGGGGCCATACTCGCGCAAAATACGTTTTAGGTTACGACTGTACAACCAGGGTTTTGATCGATCGAG
Source organism: Microcoleaceae cyanobacterium UBA11344 (assembly GCA_003483675.1). GTDB lineage: Bacteria > Cyanobacteriota > Cyanobacteriia > Cyanobacteriales > Microcoleaceae > Microcoleus. The sequence continues at coordinate 4,414 of DMYK01000189.1, read as the reverse complement.
ACAGGGAATTATCTTGCTGCCCAAGGCCCGAATTTCTTCATCATAAGCACAGGGCTGATCTGTATGAACCAGAAAATCCATTTGGAAACGATCGCGATCGATATTTCGTAAGATGTGCATAAGCCACGTTTCAGTGCCGGCACGGTTCATGCCTCCAACAGCATGGAGGATTCGGATAGAAGGGTGATCAACTAACATATGGTGGTGATTTTGTTTTCTCATGTTTTTGGATCTTGTATATTGCATAAACAATCACTCCCAAACTAAAAACTGCTTGAATGATCGCCCCAAGGATCAGCGCGATCGCGGCCCCTCGCAATCCCTGTCTTGGAATTAACCAGAAACAAGCGATCGCAGAACTCCCCGTTACCAAAACAAACAAAGGCATTTGCACCTGAAAGTACCTAGCCGCCGTCATCCCGTAACCCAAGAAGGAAGAAACGTAACCCATACCCGCAGCCACCATCAGCCACGCGAACAAATCCGATCGCTCGGCATACTCCGGTTTATAAAGTAAAGTTAAGATTGGTTTGCCGGCAACAACAGCGACAAAAACACCTGCCATACCTAACATCAAGCCAACCCCCACCAGCTTAAACAAAAGTGTGCGAAAAGCAGTGCTATTTCCCGTCGCATAATATTTTGCCAGCCGCGGACTTGCAGACTCCGCCAACGCACTCACTACCATCTGTCCAACCACCATTAGGTAAGACATTGCAGCGAAAATACCTAGTTCCCGTTCGCCCAAATACCGCTCGATAAAATAGCGAGGAATATTAGTATTTAGCGAAATCAACATCATCACAAAACCGAGAGGTAGAGCCAGCAAAACTAACTTGCTCAAAGTTTTTTGATGCCAACGCGGGTACAAGGGATTTTGGCTGTTTGCAGGTTCAGCATCGGCAACTAATAAATCTTGTCCTTCTTCTCTCCCATGCGAAGAATTCTTTAAAATTAATCTACCATTGCGAATGTCCCAGCCACATAGGACTAAACCCCAGGCAATTGCTAATCCGATCGCTCCCCCTACAACACTCCCAGTCAGAGAAACTCCGATGCCTAAAAGCAACAGCGATAAAGGACCTTTAATCATCAGGGCGATCGCAATTCGATCCATTCGTTCGTGCTGCTGAATTAATCCGTAAAATACATCACTGATCGACTCGAAGGCCTTCGCCAGGGCGATCGCCAAAATCACCAGTGATGTCTCCCACCGATATCCTGCTTTGAGCGTAATTCCCGCAATTATTAAGAGTGCTAACCCAGTTCCAATTAACCTCAGACCCAGATAATCACTGAAAACATAGTCCCCTTTCGCATCCGTCGCTTGGATACCTCGCAGTTGCAGATTGGTTAACATAATCACAGGTGCTGTCACCGCCAAACCCAAGGTAAACTGACCCACCATTTCAGGACTGCCCAATTTAGCCAGCACCACCAACATCCCCCACTGGGAAGCCGCATAAACGAGATTGCCAGTGAAAGTCCAAGAAAAATTACGGCGCAATGTTAGTGGTTTGATCTGTTGCATTAGTAGCTAATTTCCTGCTTGCTAATTGGTTAATTCAAAATCGTGTATTTCCCATCTCAAAATTATTAACAAATGCACCCATTAACTATTAACAGCCATCCCCCCAATTAATTTCCCTACCGCCGCGCATTCTACAGGCTTCGAGAAAAAGTATCCCTGTCCGTAGACGCATTTTAGAGTTTTTAGCTGAGCTATTTGCCAACTCGTTTCTACTCCTGTGGCAATCATTCCCATACCTAACTCCTGAGTGATCGCAATAATTTTATGAAGAATTTCTAAGTTCGGGTTGCTAGTATCCAGACCACTCACTAGAGAGCAATCTAGCTTCAAACTGTCGAATTTACCATACTTCAGCCGCGTCAATTGGTAGAGCTGAGTTAATGATAGATCACTGAGACCGCAGTGGTCAATTTGTACTTGCACTCCTAAAGTTTTAACTTGGACAAATACAGAACTAGCCAACTCGCAATCATGCGTCACAACATCTTCAGGAATTTCTAACCTCAAACTAGAAGCATTGAGATTTGTTTCCTTCAAGATTTTGCCGATCGTCTCGATTAAGTCAGCTTGGAAAAACTGTTTGCTAGTCAGATTCACGCTGACTGTTAAAGGAGAGTTAAGACGAAATTGCGACTGCCAAATCTTCATCTGGCTGCAAGCTTGTCGTAGCACCCACTCGCCAATAGGAACAATCAAACTCGTTTCTTCTGCCGCTGCGAGAAATTCGTCTGGCCAAAGCAAACCTCGAGTCGGGTGCTGCCAGCGCAACAGCGCTTCAAAACCAGTAATCTTATTAGTTTCCAGACAGACGATCGGCTGATAGTGAATCCGAAACTCTTCATTGGCAAGAGCCACCCGCAAATCCTTCTCTAACTGCACAGATGCTGCACTACTAATCTTCGCCACAGCGGTTGTTTCTTGGGCTGTATTGGCGTGCAAATTGGCTGTTGAATACACCGGTACATACTCAGGCACTAACTGCTGTAGCATTGAGACAATTAAATTGGTATCATTGCGATCGCCCGCTTGACAAAGAGCTTCTACTTCCCGATCGATATTTTCTTTCACTATGCGGCTGGCATTACCCAAACTCAGAATTTTTTCGTGTTTAGTTTTGTTGTATTTCTCGCCCGGAATAAACAGTTCTTCAAACAATTTTTCTCCAGGCCGCAGCCCTGTGAACGCGATTTCAATGTCTTTGCCTACTTCATATCCTGAGAGCCGAATCAAATCATTTGCTAAATCGAAAATTCTGACTGGTTTCCCCATCTCAAGCATGAAAACTTCCCCGCCGTCACCGATGATTGCTGCCTGCAAAACCAGTTGAACTGCTTCGGGAATTGTCATGAAATAGCGACAGATATCTGGATGGGTAATTGTGATCGGCCCGCCTTCAGCAATTTGTCGCTTGAAAGTGGGTACGACGCTGCCGCGGCTGCCAAGAACATTACCAAAACGAACCACTACAAACGGGTTTTTGCTTTTTTTTGCTGCTTGCAGCACCAGCATTTCGGCAACTCTTTTGCTAGCTCCCATAATGCTAGTTGGATTCACCGCTTTGTCGGTGGAAATCATCACAAAATGTTGCACATTGTATTTCAATGCCATATCCAACAGATTTTTCGTCCCCCGCACATTGTTAGTAATGGCTTCCGGCGGGTTTAATTCCATCATGGGTACGTGTTTGTGAGCGGCCGCATGAAAAATCATGTCTGGTCTAACTGTTTCAAAAACGTACTCTAATCGATCGAGCAAACGAATGTCGGCGATCAAAGCTGTCAGGCGAGTAATATCTGTTTGGGTTTTGCTGGGATTTTTGAGTTTTGACAGGACTTTTGTTAGTTCTTGTTGAATGTTGAATACAGAATTTTCTCCGTGTCCGACGATGATGATTTCGGCTGGATCGCACTTTAATATTTGCCGACAAAGTTCGCTGCCGATGGAGCCGCCCGCACCAGTAATTAGAACTTTCTTACCTCCAATCAATCCCAATACTTTCTGGGTATCGGTTTGGATGGGGGCGCGGCGGAGCAAGTCCTCAATCTGTACTTCTCTGAGGCTACCTAAACTGACGCGACCGTTGATGATTGCATTGAGGCTGGGGAGGGTGCTGGTTGGAACTCCAATTGACTGGCAAATTTCTATGATTTCCCTAATCTCTTTTCCCGGTGCTGAGGGGATGGCTATCATGACTTTGCCGATCTTTAGCGATCGAACTACTTGGGGAATGTTATAACGATTGCCGACTACAGTCAGTTTGCGAATCCGCTTGCTGATTTTTTTGGGGTCATCGTCAATGAAAGCGATTGGCTCGAGTCCTACCTCTGGACTCAAGAGCATCGTTTGCATCAGAGATGTGCCTGCACTGCCCGCACCGACTATCAGGAGGCGATTGCGCCGATGAACTTTCCACGGTTTTTGGTTCCATATTTCCAGGGCTGGAATGCTGAAACGAATGGGCACCACTAACAAAAAGCTGATCATAGCGTCTAGTAGTGGCAGCGATCGTGGCAGATTGGCGATCGGCGAATTATTTAGCTGGTAGAGTTGTTGAAACAAGATAATTTCCACTGCTAGGGATATACCTATCAGCATCGCTATTTGTGTCATTTCTTCCCGACCCGCATACTGCCAGTAACGCTTGTAGAAGCCGCCGGCATATAATACTGCAAGTTTGACTGCTACACATAATACTGTAATTACAGCTAAGCCCTGTAGATAGGGAGCCAGATTCCATATACCATCTAAACGAATTTCCAGGGCCAATAAGGGTGCGATCGCAAAACAAATTGCATCGAGCATCAAAAAATGGCGAATTCTTAATCCCAGCAACACTTTGCCGATGTTTTTTATGATTCTCTTCATAAATACCTCACGGAAGTT
>DMYK01000087.1:11601-15068 GCA_003483675.1 Microcoleaceae cyanobacterium UBA11344 | reverse complement strand
GAAATCATGGCGATTTATGCGACACCAGAGCAGGCAGTTTCTGCTGCTCAAGCCATGCAGAAAGCTGCAACAAACGTTCTTTCTGCCTATGGGCTTGGGGCTGGCTGCGCGGTTCACTGTGGAGATGTGGTGGAAGGATTATTTGGTGGCAAAGATGTCCGTACCTACACTGTGATTGGTGATATTGTGAATACAGCAAAGCGTCTAGAGGGCGCAACCGCAGCAGGAGAAATCACAATTTCAGATGTTGTCTATGAAAGGTTAGGCAAGCAACTTCAAGTTAAGCTTTGCAGAACTCATGATCTTAAAGGAAAGACAAAGCCATTCAAAAGTTGGGTGCTGCTGAATAGCAAAGTTCCCGATCTGCTTCCATAATACTCCTGATGATCCTTCACAAAGTGATGCTTTACAAAGTGATGCAGCGTAAGTCAATTAAGCAAGAAGAGCATTGAATAAGTAGCCGATACTGATGATGCCAAGAGTCATTAGGCTGATGAAAACAGCTAAAAGTTGAGGGCGAAGAACTTTTCTAAGAATGACCATCTCAGGTAATGAGAGAGCGGTAACGGCCATTGTGAAGGATAACACAGTTCCGAGGGGCATTCCTTTGTTAACCAGTGCTTCAGTAATCGGCATCACACCAGCAATATTGGCATATAGTGGTACACCTAAAACAACAGCAATAGGAACGGCTAAGGGGTTGCCAGCCCCCGCATATTGGATGATAAAATCTGTCGGCACATAACCATGAATTCCTGCACCGATCGCAATTCCTGCGACCATATAAAGCCAAACGGATTGCACAATTTGACTAGACTGAAACCATCCCTGTTCTAATCGTTGTTTACCCGTGAGCTGAGGAGATTCAAATTCCTCTGTTTGAGCCTGTACTCGATGGGATTTTTGGAGTTCCCAAACAAAGGGTTCCACCCATTTTTCTAATTTGAGTAATCCGATCGTATATCCAGCGGCGATCGCCAATCCAACGCCAAAGCCGATATAGAGAAGCGTAACCTTCAACCCAAATAATCCCCAGAGCAACACCACCGCCACTTCATTAACCATTGGTGCTGAGATCAGATAGGAAAATGTGACTCCTAAAGGAACACCTGCTTCCAAAAATCCGATAAATAGAGGAACCGCAGAACAGGAGCAAAACGGTGTAATGATGCCCACCATAGCTGCTAGGATATTCCCGCCGAAGGTGCGCTTTCCTTCTAACCAATGCCGAACTTTTTCTGGTTCTAAAAAGCTTTGAAATGTACCAACAATGAAACTGATTGCAATCAGCAATGTTAAAACTTTGGGTACATCGTAGAGGAAAAAATGTAAGCTGGCTCCGAGGTGAGATGTTACAGATAAACCCAAGAGGCGAGTCACAATCTGAGTGGCTAACCAGTCGAACGGATAAAAGGGATCGAACATGGTTTTTCTCCAATCATTAAGCTTGTAAGAGGGGCTGAATTTCTGCGGGTGTGATCACTTTTCCCTTGCTGACAACTTTGCCATTGATAGTCAATGCGGGAGTAGACATCACGCCGCGTTTAGCGATTTCGATCGGGTCAGTGATGTGCAGTATTTCAGCATCTAAATTCAAAGTGGCGATCGCTTCCTTGGCGTTGGCTTCCAATTGCTGACATTTTTTGCAACCAGTTCCTAATACTTCAACTCTGATGGTAGTCATGGCAAAGTTCCTCTAATGTTTAATCAATTAATTGTAACGGATGCGATAAGACAATGCACTGATTGTCAGAAGTATGAAGATTTTCGGAGCAACGATCGACTAAAGGCACTAGCTCATCATGCAGCGATCGCAATTGTCGAATCTTGTCGTCAATTTCCTGAACTTTCTTACTGAGTCGGTCATAGACGGCTTTACAGGTGAGTAATTGCCCATCTTTCAACGCTAGAATTTCCTTTATTTCATCAAGAGTTAGCCCTAAAGACTTTGCACGAGAAATAAAGGCAAGTCGTTCCATATCCTGCTGGCTAAAGAGGCGATAGCCTGCTTCATTCCGCTGGGGAGATGGGATCAATCCAATGCGCTCATAAAAATATAGAGTTTGTGGATTGAGGCCTAAACGACGAGAGACTTCGCCCACTTGGAACATTGCTATAGCTCCATTGCATATTAAACTAATCCTAGACCCTATATCAAGGTATAAGGTCAAGGGTGAGAAGTTAAGATTTGTTAAAGCCGTCGGGAATCTCACAACGCTGTTGCAGCGGACGGTATAAAAATCTTGGTGGTAATGCAAAAGTTACTCGCCGGATCGATCGTTTTCCGTTGGTCTAAAATCTCCTGATCCGGGGTGATACCCTACTCTACAAGCTGCAAGTTTCTAAGAATGATATGATGCCAAGTGCAACGCCATCCGCTGAAGCCCTTACCGTTGGGCCACGTAAATACAATTCAGACCCATGAACAGACTTACAAATATCGCAATTGTAGCGCTTTCTTTCGCTTTGCTGGCGTCAGCAACATTGAATGTCTTTCTCTACCAGCAAGGGCAAAAGTATTACCTCCAATTAAATGCTACGGGACTTGATCCACTCGGCCTCAACTCCTATCCCAGTTCAGCAGAAAAGACGCAACAACCTGTCATTGTCTTTTATGGCGATTCACGGGCCGAGAATTGGCCTGCACCTGACAAAATCAGATATTATCAAAAGAGCGTAACCATCATCAATCGCGGCATAAGTGGTCAGACTACGGCGCAGGTGCTTGGACGTTTTCAGCAGCACGTAGCTTCGCTGAAGCCTAAGATCATTGTGATTCAAGTTGGTGTCAATGACCTCAAGGCAATTCCTCTGTTTCCAGAACAAAAAGAGGCGATTATCCGAAATTGTCAGACAAATATTGGGCAAATAGTGAAAAATTCTCTTGACACGGGAGCTAAGGTTGTGGTAACGACTATCTTTCCGTTAGGAACTTTGCCCATAGAAAGAAGGCCGTTTTGGTCGGATGATGTGGCGATCGCAATTAAGGACGTAAATGATTATATCAAAACGCTGGCGGGCGATCGGGTAATTGTGTTTGATAGCAGTCAGGTATTGGCGAATTCCCAGGGGATTGTTGACCCGAAATACAGTCGAGATTTTCTGCATATCAACTCAGAAGGCTATGCGGCACTCAATCAGGCAATTGCTGGTATCTTGGTGCCCTAGGATCATGCTAGGGTGGGGGGGTAACTGAGTATCAATCCAAATATTCATGCTGTCAACCGAGTAAAATCTGTGCGCCGTGCAGCAAACAGCAAGCAAGCTTGGATGTCTTCAGGTTCCCAATCGGGGAAGTCTTCCAAAATTTCAGTGACAATGACATTTTCTGCCAACATTTCTAAAATATCGCTGACCCGAATTCTCATACCTCGAATACAAGGGCGACCACTGCACTGACCGGGTGTTTGGGTAATACGAGTTAATAAGTTATTCATTGTGCCTCAAACTGTTTGATCACAGGTAAG
>DMYK01000087.1:4191-11568 GCA_003483675.1 Microcoleaceae cyanobacterium UBA11344 | reverse complement strand
GGCGACTTCAATTCGTTGTTGTTTGGCTAAAAATCCGTTTTTCAGCGTCAGGTACAAGCTCAGAGTAGACTTAGACTAGGTAATATTAGGAGGCAATTCATGAATAAGAGCTATGTTATATGGAACAACAAGGGTGGTGTCGGTAAGAGCACCATTACCTTCCACATTGCATCTATGTATGCCGAGAAGAATCCAGATCGAAATGTGGTGGTTATAGATATGTGTCCACAAGCAAACTCATCAATGATGTTGATGGGAGGCGGTACTGGTGCAGAATCTCGTCTTCAGGAACTAATTATGGGAGATATTCCTAAAACTGTTGTGGGTTATCTGACAGATAGTGTACTAAAGAATGACACTACGGATGTCAATAAATATTTAATTCAATTAAATGAAAGTAACTCAAAGCTACCGTCAAACCTTTTTTTAATGCCTGGTGACGGAAATCTTGAGTTGATAGCTCCTTTGTTGGCAGAAAGAGCTGATGCAACACCGTTGTCAAGCACCGATTCTCCTTGGGTTGAAATACATTCAATTATAAAAAAGTTGACAGAGCGTACTCTGTTTGGAAAGCCAACAACATTTTTTATTGATACCAATCCCAGCTTTTCAATTATACACAAATAGCAATTCTGTCAGGACAAAAGTTATTGGTTCCTATCAATGCGGATGACTCATCAATTTATGCTATATCTGGATTGTTTAATTTAATTTGGGGTACTGAGAAATCACATCCAGTTTATGGAAAGTACACTTTTGCAGCGAAAGTTGATAATTTCCAAATAGAAAGACCAAAAATTGCGCTTTTACTAGGTAATAGATTTACTCAGAAAAAGGGCGCAGCGCGGGCTTTCAAGGCACTATCAAATGAAGCAGTCAATAAAATGTTTGTGGAGTACAAGAAAAATAAGTCCCGTTTTGTCGATGGAGAGCTACATGATTATACTCAAGAGGAATTTGAAACTGCTTATAGTTGTGAATTGAGAGATTTTAATAGTGCTGGTGTAGTAGCAGCCAATCTAGGATTGCCATTAAGTGAAATGCTGAAACGAGGGAAATATGAACTTTATGGAGAGGATATCCAAATTAATCAAGAACAAAGAAAATTATGCCATGAAGTGATTGAAAAACTTGTCGAAAAGTTGTAAAAATATGATTTAGTCTTGAGGGTTACAAAATTGCTTTGCAGACGGTTTTTGAAGCAGCCACTTAATACTTGTAAGGTTGCATATATAACAATTCAAATCCAGCGGACGGACGAAAGCCCCTTGTGCTAAGTTCGAGTTTGTCTGCCGCTGCTGATTTGAGCCGTTATGTTGCTAAATCGTCTCTGGAACATTTTACTTTTCCAACCGATTCAACCACATTGGGCCCCATCACCGCCTGAAAAATTGGGCGACTCCCGAAAATCGATCGCACCCAACTTTCCCCCGATCGCGAAACCTGATCTTTCTGTGCGATCGCCCTCGCTGGGGAGTGTGTCTGTCTCTCCTTCACTAACAAAACAGGGATGGTAAGCTGTACTACATGAATCTGCTGGCTCTTGAGTTAGTCTGGATAGTAAAGTATAATCTGTGTATCAGTGTACTGAGTAAATGGGACAGTTAATGTGATAGTCGGAGCAGACACCGGAAAACTACCGTCTTACGATCGGCCACCGGTGATGGAAGTGGCTTGTAGTGTGATGTTTCCATCCCTTGAGGGATTACTTTCTCCTCATATCGGTCTATTATGGCAAAGATTTCAGCCTGAATATCCATTTTGTGATGATGTTTTTCCGATCGCGCCAAGAGTCGAGATTTTTGACGATCGCAATGTTGAGCCACCCTTGGAACTCACCAACATTCTGCCGTTACCTAGAGTTTGGTTTATCAGCGAAGATGAGACAAGAATTATTCAGATTCAGCGAGATCGATTTATTCATAATTGGAGAAAGGTTAGCGTAGAAAGCGAATATCTGAGGTATGACAGTCTGATTAGCAATTTTCAAGCTCATCTGGCTAGCTTTGATGACTTCTTAGCGGAGGCTGAACTAGGAAAGATTCAACCACTCCAATATGAGCTAACTTATGTTAATCAAATTCCACAAGGACAGGCTTGGTTGACACTTGAAGATATTGGTAAAGTTTTTCCTGATCTTAGCTGGAAAGCAAATTCTCCAAGGTTTCTCGCTCATCCTCAAAGTATTAGCTGGTCTACAGTTTTTGATTTACCTGATGAACTTGGTAGATTGCACACATCAGTCAAGCCCATCATTCTTAATGAAAAGTCAACTCTTTTGTTCGAGCTTACTGTACGAGGTATTGGAAATTACACTTCGCGGGAGAGATTACAAAATTGGTTTGACATAGCACATGAGTGGATCGTATGTGCATTTGCTGATTTGACAGATCAAGAGACTCAAACAAAAATTTGGCAGCGGAGGGGATAAAATTATGACTACAATTCTGTCACAAGCTGAACCACTTTACCAGGAAGAAGAAGAGTTTGCAATTGTTGCAACAACTTTCAAAAAACGAGAGCGACAAAAATTTCCCAGTCATCCTATTGCTCCGGTTCGTTCGGTACGTTCTGATGATATAGCTGTACATGACTTGGCTAGATCTATTGTTGGACAGAATGTTGGTTTTGTTCAGACATTAGCAAGCGCGAGGCGTGGAAAATTTTTAACCCCTTCCACAAATCCCCCGTCAAAAGCAGTTCCACGCTCGCAACCTAAATTTCAAAAGCTTGAAGCAGATGCTGGTTTGGAAGCAGATGAAGAAGAACCATTTTGGAGAGGCGTATTTGTTGTACCTCATCAGCATAAAGTTTTATTTCGCAAAGAAATTGAGGTCAAAACCAATAAGCTTTCAACTTGGAAACCTAATATTATAATCGATAGCTACCGACTCGAAGATGATGACGAATAAGCTTTGGTATGAGGCGGTAGACGCAAGTGTTGAATTAACACAGGGAGACATTATTCTCAATTGTCCTGTGGTTCGTTGGGCTTCTAAACATATTGAGCCACGAATTAACCCAGAAGTTGAAATACTCAAGTCATTAGTTGAGGCAGATGAGATTGATGCTGTGGTAATGACCCAAGGATGTGATTTAGAAAATAGGAAAGTAGAAAATGTAATCATCTGTCCCCATTTCTCACTAAGTCAGTATAGGGAGGGCTGGGTTCAGGCGATGAGAGATGCGGGTCAAAATCCAACTTCCAAAGCCTGGGGGAGATATTGCGACGATATCAAGAATGGATACATCTGGAATCTTGCAATGCTTAATGAGGGAGAAATTGGGGAACTGAGATTAACTCACCGTATTGTTGATTTTCATGATGTATACACTTTACCGCGTACTTTTATTGAATCTCTATTGCAAAGCAGAGAGCAATCTAGGCTTCGTTTACTTCCTCCCTACCGTGAGCATTTATCTCAAGCTTTTGCTAGATTCTTCATGCGAGTCGGTCTTCCTACGGGAATAACAAAGATTTGGTAATATCTCAATCTCAAATCACTGGATATCTTAAGCAGTTCCTACTAAGAAATACGTGGTAACAGAATACCCAGATCCCCGACTTCTTAAAGAAGTCGGGGATCTAGAGCGCCTGATCACCCATTTCCCGCCGGTAAACGCACAGTAAAAATAGACCCTTTCCCCTCCTCACTTTCCACCAAAATCTCGCCGCCCATCATCCGACAATAGTAGCGGCTAATTGTCAGCCCCAATCCCGTGCCGCCGTATTGTCGCGTTGCCGAAGAGTCAGCTTGCACAAAAGCTTCAAACAACTTGTGCTGCTGTGCTTGGGACATTCCAATTCCGGTATCTTTAACAGATAAACAAATCCAATCCGACTCTTGAACATTCAGCAAAGGACAAGCTATGGTGACAGAATGAGTTGCACCCGCAGCAATTGAATTGTCAATAGCCGATCGCCCTGCTGGATTCAATTTTCCACTTCCTACAATGCGGCTGACACTGACTTTCACCCTGCCATTTTTGGTAAACTTAGCAGCATTACTCAGCAAGTGCACCAAAACCTGCCGCAATTTCCCAAAATCTGTGTGCATTGTGCCCGCAGTGCGATCGCACTCAATTTCTAAAACATTGCCATTTTTCTCTAGGGACGGTTTCGCTACACTCGCCACATTCTCAATCAGCGATTTGATGTCAAATTCCTCGATTTCTAGTTTCATCCCCCCCGCTTCAATTTTAGACAAATCGAGGATATCATTAATTAAAGATAGCAGGTGCGCGCCTGCTTTCTCAATCTTCTGCAAGTCTGGTACGCAATCATCAAATCCCCCATCCTCAGCATCTTCTACAAGTAGTTGACTGTAGCCGATAATCGCATTTAAAGGTGTCCGCAATTCGTGGCTCATATTTGCTAAAAACTGGCTTTTAGCGGTGTTAGCGGCGATGGCGACTTCCTTAGCTTGTTGTAATTCTTTTGTATGTTCCGAAACCCGCTCGATTAGGTGATTGAGAGAGACAGCCAGAGAGCCTATTTCGCCTTGTGCGGTGACGGGGGCTCGCAAGTCAAAATTCGACTCGGAGGCTACTTGTTCGGCCACCTGAGTGATGCTGATAACAGGTTTGGCGATCGCCCGACTGGTGCGGTCAGCCACAATTCCAGACACCGCTACCGACAGCAGCATACTAATTATAATTATCGCCTTTTCGATGCCTTGCGCGTCCTCCATCACTTCACCGCTTTGCTGTTCCTGCTGCTGGGCTATGTCGAGGATTTTGCTCAATTCCTGAAGGTGACTGTCGAGTTGTTGTGCACCCGATCCGCTTTCGATTGCGAGCAATTTTCGGGCTGACTCTATCTCCGCTGGTGATAATTGCGTTAGCGAAGCCCTCGAAGAGGATCGCTCGATTTGCTGCAAAGTATAGTTGAGAGTATCAGCGTAGGAGTCTAAATCTGCTGTGCAATCTTGCAATAAAGCCTTGAGATTTTCAGGCTTTATTGCTAGCCAAGCGGGTTGGCTGTCGGCAAACTTTTCTATTTGCAATCGCAGGTTTTTCGCCTTAGTAATACTCCCGAACAACAGCTCTTTTTGCAATTGCAGTTTGGCTGAATTGTCTACAAAAGAATCTAGCTGCGATCCCTGCAATTGCGCCGCCAGCGCTGCATCTTTAAAATTGCCCAGCAATTGCGCTTGCAGGTGAGCGTCATTGAGTTGTTTTACTCCTTGTCCTTGGTGGTAGTCGGCGATTAGCAGTCCACTCAGCGAACCCAAAAAACCGATTCCTATTGCCACGAAATACCCGCAGCCAATTTTGTGATGAATGCCCCAACTGCCGATTTGAGATTGCCAAATATCGCTCCTTCTCAAGAACGAGCTTCCTCCAGAATCGTCGGCTGATTTTTGGCGATCGGTTTTCCCAGCCACCGCATTTTGCGGAATATGGCGCGACTTAACTTCAGATAAATTGCGTTTTTTTTCATTAGTTACAACAGGTGTTTCAACAGGTTTATCCTGCTGTTTTAATGGTTGTAATTCTCCTTCCGAATCGCCCTGAATTGCCAAAAATGCAACCGATACACTGGCTTGATGACCTGCTTTTGTCAGGAAGTTAAGTTGGGAAATATGCAACCGCTGTCTTTGAAAACATACTCTGCTAAAATCTAACACGTTCTTAAGTTCCCTAAACGGAAAACATGGTCTATTTTTCAATAGACATCTCCGACAAAGCATCTGCTATTCTTGTCATTTCATAGCAGAAAGTTAAATGCGATCGAACTCTAATAGATAATTAGGTTCCTGATGGCTGTTGCCCAATTATTTTTCGACCTTTAAAAGTCCTCTCCAGGCAAAAGGAAAGAAAAATTTATGGAGGCAATGAATTTTCCCAACATGAAATAATATAGGCAGAAAATTCTGCCTTAGCCTTTTGCCCAGAGAGTGACCCAAAGCTGATCTTGTCTGTTCGACAATGCACCCGATTCCTCAACTTTGGAGTCTTCGCAGCTAGCACGGTGGCTGACGCTTGACGATTTTTGTTTTAGCACCCGACGACTGCTACAGAATGTCACAAATGCGACAGTCGATCGAACTATAGCAGAAGGAAGAGGGAAGAAGGAAGAGGGAAGTTCGGCAACGGATTCTGTCACGGATGTAACGCCGGGAAGGAAGAGGGAAGAGGGAAGAAGGCCCTTCGACTGCGCTCAGGGTACAAAGAGGGAAGATTTTCCCAATTCTCTATAGGAGGATACTCGGACACTCGGACAGCTCAAAACTGATCGATCGCTGCTGCTAACTTACCGTCTCTGACCAAAGCTTCATCTGCTAATTCAACAATCCACCGATTTGGTCGAGCTTGGGGTCTGGCGGCTAGCACCAGCGCCCAAGCTTCCCGTTCTTGGCCCCGGCCCAAAACGGCAGCGCAAACCGTCAAAGCCACAGCCGTTGAACGGCTGATACCTTCTTGGCTAGAGACAGCAAGTTTGCCAGTTGCGTCGCACTGAGCGTAGCCGAAGTGTGGCGACATTTTGAGGGCGAAGTCGATAATTTTGAGTACATCCTCAAGGCTAGGCAAAATGCGATCGGGGTCGTCAACGGGGGTGTCGAGGTCGTTAAACTCCAGCCGCAGTCGGTTGGGAACTCGATCGAAACTTCTGGGATCGGCGACGCCTGGACTGGCGATCGAGATTAAGTATTTGAGCTTACGCCCCGCAGTGCGATCGAGAATGTATTCGTTGGCTTCGGCTTCGGAGGAAATTAAGATGTTGGGCAGTTTGCTACTTGAGGAATCTACGGAGGCTGCGGTATCAAAATTCACTGGTTCTTCCTCAGTGCCGAGGCTTTGTAACTGTTGGGCCGCCAGGGCGCGACAGTCAGCAAATTCCAGGTTTAAAGCTGCTGACAAAGCTGAAATAGCAGCAGCCGAGCCGATTTGACCGAGGGATTTTATAGCCCTGTGGCGCACACCAGAGGTTTCGTCCCCCAGCAACCGCTGTAAACCCGCTACAGCCTCCGTCGTCCCAATTTGCCCGAAAGCAGCAGCCACCCTCCAACGCACGTAGGATTCGCTGTCGTCGATCGCGATCGCCAGACCTGATGCGATCATACGGAGCAAGTTCGCATCTCCGGCTGTGTTGATGTTCCCAAGGGCTTCGGCGGCCCGGCCGCGCACGAAAATGTCTCGATCGCAGAGCGATCGGATTACCGCCACCACAGCCACCTCGCTGCTGATTTCGCCCAGGGCAGAAACTGCACTCCCGCGCACGGTCGAGTCGTCATGGTTGAGGGCCCTCAGTAGACCTGCTAGGGCTGTTTCCGTGCCAATTTTTCCCAGGGCTTCGGCAGCCCTCAAAGAGACTGCATAGGAGTCGGGATCGTTGAGCAATTCTATGATGTGGGGTACTGCTACTCGATCGCC